>JAPUFZ010000283.1 GCA_027293245.1 Gammaproteobacteria bacterium | reverse complement strand
CGGCGAATCACCGGTAAAATTCGACTGGAGCCAGGGTCATGCGTTTCATCTCAATGACCTGGGTGAACTGGTCGATAGTTACCAAAGCATTAATATCAGCTAGGGGGTTTTACTCCCCCTCGCGAAACGTCGCACCGCCCTGACTCTCTCCCAGTAAAAAGGGTCAGGGCAAGGGTAAAACCTATGGAGGTTGTGCGCCTCATAGGTTACGATTTTAGAGATTTGATTGGAGGATCCTGGAGTATGAATATTGCAGTATTTGGAACCGGTTACGTCGGCCTGGTTCAGGGGGCCGTGCTGGCCGATGCCGGGCATCGTGTTATCTGTGTGGATATTGACGAAGACAAGATCGAAGGTCTCAAGAATGGAATCGTGCATATTTATGAACCTGGACTGGAGTCGCTGGTAGTAGCGGGTTACGAGCAGGGTCAGTTACACTTTACCACCAATGCACGGGAAGCTGTCGAAAATAGCGATACTTTGTTTATAGCAGTTGGTACCCCGCCCGATGAAGAGGGTTCAGCAGATCTGCAATATGTACTGGAAGTCGCTGAAACCATCGGTAGTTACATGAATGACTATAAATTGGTGGTCAACAAGTCCACGGTTCCGGTCGGTACCGCGGATAAGGTCAATGAAAGGATTAAGTCAGTTTTGGCGAGGCGTGGTGCTGATTTCGATTTCGACGTCGTCTCTAATCCTGAGTTTCTGAAAGAAGGCGCCGCAGTCAACGACTGTAAGCGCCCTGATCGTATCGTTGTTGGCACGTCTTCGGCTCAGGCTAAGGCGAGAATGCAGGAGCTCTATGCACCTTTTAACCGTAATCATGACAAGATGATATACATGAGTGTACGTAGCGCCGAGCTCACCAAGTATGCGGCCAACTGCATGCTGGCAACCAAAATCTCCTTTATGAATGAAATGGCGAACCTGGCCGAACGCCTGGGTGCGGATATAGAGGAGGTTCGTCACGGCATTGGATCGGATTCGCGCATCGGATATTCCTTTATTTATCCGGGTGCGGGTTATGGTGGTTCGTGCTTTCCGAAGGATGTCCAGGCCCTGATCAGGACTGCCAACGCACTCGGTTATCCGAGTCGAATTCTGCAGGCGGTAGAAGCCGTAAACGAACATCAAAAACACCATTTGCTGGAATTAATCGATCAATACTATAACAACCAGGACCCGGCAAATAGCCTGGAGGGTAAGACTTTTGCAGTCTGGGGATTGTCGTTCAAACCCCAGACCGACGACGTGCGGGAGGCAACCAGCCGGGTAGTACTGGAAGGCCTCTGGCAGCGCGGTGCCAGGGTTCGGGCCTATGACCCTGCAGCGATGCGGGAAACCCAGCGCATTTACGGCGATAGAGAAGACCTTGCGTTATGTGGAACCAGGGAAGAGGCGCTTAAAGGTGTCGATGCGCTGATTATTTGCACTGAATGGAAGCAATTCTGGTCCCCCGATTTTGATCTGTTGTACCAGAAGATTGGCGACCGGGTGATATTTGATGGGCGTAATATATACAACCCCGAAAAACTGAAGGCATTGGGATTTGCCTATTATGGTATCGGCCGCGGTTTATCCATAACAAACAACGAGTCCCAGTGAAAGTTCTGGTTACCGGTGCAGCCGGGTTTATCGGCTACTTTATTTGCCAGGTGCTTTGCGCGCGTGGTGACGAAATTGTCGGTATAGATAATCTCAACGACTATTACGATGTCGATTTAAAGCAGGCGCGTCTTGCGCAATTGGCAGGGTTTGCTAATTTTCAATTTTTCAAAATTGATATTGCCGATCGTGTAGCAATAGACCAGTTATTCAGCCAGCAGAAATTTGATCGAGTGATTAATATGGCGGCCCAGGCGGGTGTCCGCTATTCGCTGAAAAATCCCTATGCTTATGTCAATAGCAATTTAGTCGGCTTTGCGAATCTACTGGAATGCTGCAGGCAGCATGCGATTGAACATTTTGTTTATGCCTCGTCGAGCTCCGTTTATGGCGCCAACGAAACCATGCCCTTTAGTACGCAGGACAACGTCGATCATCCCATTTCGCTTTATGCGGCGACTAAAAAAGCCAATGAACTGATGGCGCATAGCTATAGCCATCTATATCAGATACCGACCACCGGCTTACGATTTTTTACCGTATACGGGCCCTGGGGCCGGCCCGACATGTCGCCGATACTGTTTGCCAGGGCGATTCTCGCGGGTGAACCCATCAAGGTGTTTAATTATGGCAAGCACCGGCGCGATTTTACCTACATCGATGATATTGTTAGCGGCGTGGTGCGGTGCCTGGACAAAATACCCTCGGGAAATCCGGCCTGGAGCGGTCTCAAGCCGGACCCCGCCAGTAGTCGCGCACCCTGGAAAATTTACAATATCGGAAATAGCGAACCGGTCGAGCTGCTTCACTATATTGAGTTAATGGAAAAGGCTTTTGGCAAAACAACGCAAAAGCAGCTATTGCCGCTTCAGCCCGGCGATGTCGAGCACACCTACGCGGATATCAGTTCACTGCAAAATGAGACAGGCTATTCCCCCAGTACATCGATAGAGCAAGGTCTGCAACTTTTTGCGGACTGGTACAGGGACTACTATCGGGATTAGTCGATCGGAGTAAGACAGTCAGCCAATTCAAAGTTTGTTTTTGATGGGTGCAACCCATCAGGTTAATCATTTACCCAGATTGATCTCGCATCGAGCCACTCGACCGCCGGGTGCCGGCTCAGTTTGTGCATCAGTTCAGGGATGAAATCCCAGACTGCCTCGTTTTGTGCCAGGTGATGCGTCAG
>JAPUFZ010000282.1 GCA_027293245.1 Gammaproteobacteria bacterium | reverse complement strand
TTACCTGAATCGGCTAGTTATAGTAAATATGTTCAGCTCGATCGACCCTATGCCTTGCAAAACCTGTTTGCCGCGCCGGAGTTTTCAACCAGTCTGCATGTCTGGTGTTACCCGATTGCAGGCTGTGCGGGTTATCGCGGTTATTACGATGAAAACCTGCTGGCCGAGTATGCCGGGCAACTCAAGGCGCAAAATTTTGATACTCATATCAGTAATGTCCCAGCTTATTCAACACTGGGCTGGTTCGACGACCCGGTATTGAGCAGTTTTATCTACTGGCCAGACTACCGCCTGGCGGGTCTACTATTTCACGAGCTAACCCACCAACGCATTTTTGTCAAAAACGACACTCAATTTAACGAGTCGTTAGCGGTCGCGGTACAACAGGCAGGCACCAGGTTATGGCTGAGATCTTTGCATAGAAGTTCACAACAGGAAGAATTCAAACGCTGGATCGAATATCAGCAAGAGGTGATCGAATTGATCGAAGCAACACGCGCGAGACTCGCAGAACTTTACCGGGGCGGAACCAGCGCGAAGACCAAACGCGACCAAAAACAGGTCATATTTGCCGACGCCAGGCAAAGCTATTCCAGGCTTGCGTTGCGATTAAATTATCGTGGCGGTTATGAAAACTGGTTCGCGGGCGAATTGAACAATGCCAAGCTCGGTTCGGTTGCAGCCTACTATGCGCATATCCCGGCATTTCTGGCCATTCTGAAGGCCCGGAATTTCGATTTTTCCGCTTTTTTTGACACGGTCGAGGTCATTAGTGAAATGGATAAGGCTGAACGCGATGCCTGCCTGGTCTTATGGTCCGAAGGCAATCTGAGTGGTAATGATAACTGCCCGGATCAATCGTAGTGTTCGACCACTATTTGGCGATCATGGCTTAAGGCTGGAATCCGGTTGCGCGCATCCTCGACCTTTGATGGGTCGATTTCGGCCATGATGATGCCAGGCATAGGACCGGCATCGGCCAGTACCTCACCCCAGGGATCGACAATCATCGAATATCCGTAAGATGCGCGCTGGTCGACATGCAGGCCACACTGGTTCGGTGCGATAATATAGCTGCCGGTTTCGATTGCCCTGGCGCGAACCAGCGTATGCCAGTGGGCCTTGCCGGTGGTCTGGGTAAAAGCCGCTGGAATGGTAATGAACTCCGCACCGGATTGCGCCAATGCCCGATACAAGGCAGCAAAGCGCAAATCATAACAAATCGTCATGCCAAGCTTACCCCAGGGGAGGGTCGCTACCACTGCCCTTGCCCCTGGCGATATAACGTCTGACTCGCGATAAGATTCTCCATTCGCGAGCTCAATATCAAACAGATGCAGCTTGTCATAGCGTGCTGCCACTTCACCCTGGGCGTCGATCAAAATACTGCGATTAACAATTTGGTCACCGGTATCTTTAATCAATTGCGAACCGACCAGAATCCAGACCTCGTATTCACGAGCTGTGGCCCGAAAAGCAGCCACACCGGCATCGCGCTCTTCATGGAAGCAACTATCAGGAATCTGTTCATTGACCGGCTCCATCAGGCCAACGGTTTCCGGCAGGGTAATAAAATCGGCCCCGGCGGCACTCGCCTCACCGATGCGTTCACAAACCCAGGTAATGTTAGCGGCTATATCACGCGTCGCGGTGTTCTGTATGCAGGCGGTACGAAAAGTCGACATATTAATATTCCAAACTATCGCATGAAGATTAACCTTACCACATTTGTTGATTTGACCAAATGCCGCCAGATTTAACCCCACAGAAAATGTGAATTTGCAAAGCTTGCATTTATGATAGAATCAGTCGCACTATGTCAGCTACTTCTGCACCACCTGGGAATCAGGAAAATCAACTTGTCGACCGCTTTGGCCGTACCGTTAACTATGTGCGCCTGTCGGTAACTGATCGCTGCGATTTGCGCTGCGTTTACTGCATGCCGGAAAAAATGAAGTTTGTGCCGCGTACCCAGTTGCTGACCCTGGAAGAAATGGAAAGCGTCGGCCGCGCATTTATTAGCCTCGGTGTCGACAAGATCCGTATCACCGGTGGTGAACCGCTGGTGCGCAGAAATATTCTACAGTTATTCAACCACCTGGGTGCGATCGAAGAGTTAAAAGATCTAACCCTGACCACCAACGCCACACAGTTAAAAAAATACGCCAAACAATTGAAAGCTGCTGGTGTCACGCGCATCAATATCAGCCTCGATACTCTGAAAACCGATCGATTTCAAGAGATGACCCGCGTCGGTGAACTGAAGCGCACACTGGATGGCATCGATGCCGCAATCGCCTGTGATTTCGATCAGATCAAACTCAACTCTGTGGTTTTGAAAAACTACAACCATGACGAAGTGTTCGACCTGGTCGGCTATGCCATAGACCGGGGCATCGATATCAGTTTTATCGAAGAAATGCCGCTCGGTGAAAACACCCATCATGATCGCGCTGCGTCCTATTACTCCAGTGACGAGATACTCAAAGACTTGCGCCAGCATTACGAAATTCTACCGGCGACCAAGAAAACTGCCGGACCAACTCGTTATTTCGCGCTCACCGATCACGCAAATACCCACGTCGGCTTCATTTCGCCGCATAGCCACAATTTTTGTGAAAGCTGCAATCGCGTACGCGTGACTGCCGAAGGTCGCTTATTGCTGTGCCTAGGACAGGAGCATTCGGTGGATTTACGCCGCGTTATTCGCTCCAACCCGGGTGACGATGAAGCACTGCGACAGGCGATTATCGATTCGATGGAAATCAAACCCAAAGGCCATGATTTTAATCTGAATTCGCAAACCATTCTTTTACGCCACATGAATCTGACTGGCGGCTAGAATCATGCCCTCCATCGTTGGTAAACAATCGCGGCGCCTGCCGGAATTGACCAACGCTGGCCTCGACGCCACTGCCAGCGTCATTTCCTATAACGAATATAACCAGGCCATCGAAGGCGCGATCGCAATCGAACGCGCGCTTACCATTTACCTCGACAAACGCGAAGTGGTTACCTTAATGACACTGGGCAACCACCCCGAGCTATTGATCCTGGGCTGGTTACACAATCAGCGCCTGGTCGAGGATATCGAGGCGATCAAGGCGATACAGGTCGACTGGGAAACTAATTCGGTCGCCATCACCACGTACACTGGCGTCGAAGATCTCGACGACATGCTCAGCCACAAAACCGTCACCACCGGCTGCGGCCAGGGCACCATGTTCGGTAACCTGATGGACGAAATCGACAAGGTTTCGATGCAGCAGCCGATGCTCAGGCAATCTGCTATTTATGACCTGTTAAAAACCCTGAATGAATACAACGAGGTGTATAAAAATGCCGGTGCGGTACACGGCTGTGCGCTTTGCAGTGAAGACCTCGGCATCGAACAGTTTATCGAAGACGTCGGTCGGCATAACGCGGTCGACGCCATCGCTGGTTACATGTGGCTAAACGATCTGGGGGGCGAGGGCAAACTGTTTTACACCACCGGGCGCCTGACATCGGAAATGGTCATTAAAGTCGCCTTGATGGGTATCCCGGTATTACTATCGCGCTCCGGGATAACCCGGATGGGCCTCGAAATAGCGCAAAAAGTCGGCGTGACCCTAATCGCGCGCGCCAAGGGACGCCACTTCCTGGTTTATCACGGACACGAGTTCATCGAGTTTGATGCCGTGCCCGCAGCACGGTTGGCACACTCGCGCAAGGATTCTTCAGGTGGTTAATTTGTAGTTTTAAAGATTGCTATCTATATGTTTTCTCGCACACCAGGGCTTTCAATACCTTGTAGCTGATTCCTTGCGAGTGCGTAAGTGCCGCCCCGAACAAACCCTGCTTCGTCATACCGGCCCACGAGCCGGTATGACGGAGATCTTATACAGCTAGCGTTGCTGGTTTTGCCAATCGTCAGCCATACCTACTGCTACATTCGCAGCTTCTAGCATGCCCTTGCCCTTGATAATGTCTGCCGAGCGCTCGGCGAGCATAATGGTCGGGGCATTCAGGTTGCCATTCGGGATGGATGGAAATATCGATGAATCGACTACCCGTAAACATTCGATGCCGTGCACGCGTGTTTCTGAATCGACCACTGCCATTGGGTCCTCTCCCATGCGGCAGGTGCAGGACGGGTGATAGGCACTCTCGACTGAGCTGCGCACAAAGGCGTCTATTTCATCGTCGCTCTGGATAGCTTCACCCGGCTGAATCTCGGTGTCGCGATAGGGATCCATCGCGGGTTGAGCGATGATTTCCCGGGTCAGACGTACGCAGGCACGGAAAGCCTCGATATCGTCTGGGTGTTGCAAATAGTTAAACCGGATTTCGGGTTTATCACTCACCGACGCGCTGAGCGCCCTGATGGTACCGCGGCTTTTCGGTTTGTTGTGTCCGACATGGACCTGGAAGCCATGACCGTCGAACGCGGCATTGCCATCGTAGCGCATCGCCCCGGGTAAAAAGTGATATTGGATATCCGGCCACTCGATGCCCGCTTTAGAACGAATAAATGCGCAGGACTCGAAGTGGTTGGTCGCACCCAGGCCTTTCCTGGTGAAAAACCAGCGTGACCCAATCAAAAACTTGCTCCATAAATCCAGTTTTCCATTCAGCGTGATGGGTTGCTTGCAACGAAACTGAAAATAAAACTCCAGGTGGTCCTGCAGGTTTTCACCGACTCCGGGCAAATCGTGTTTTACCTCGATGCCGGCATTACTCAATACCCGGGCCGGACCGATGCCCGACAATTGCAGCAAATGCGGCGACGCGACCGATCCGGCACTCAAAATCAACTCTTTATTCGCAGTAACAGAGTGCAGGTTTCCAGCTTTGAGGTATTCAACCCCAATGGCTTTTTTGCCTTCGAGTAAGATGCGTTGTGTCAAAGCACCGGTTATTACCTGCAAATTGGGCCGCGCGCGAGCCGGTTTCAGGTAGGCATTGGCGGTCGACCAGCGTACGCCATTTTTTACGGTCATTTGCATCGGCCCAAACCCTTCCTGCTGACGACCGTTATAGTCATCGGTTTTCATGTAACCGGCCTCTGCCCCCGCTTCGATAAATGCCCGGTACAACGGGTTTTGCATGTTGTTGCCATTATTGACCGAAAGCGGTCCACCTTTAGATCGATACTCGTCGCTGGCAAAAGCCCAGTCATCTGCCTTTTTGAAATAGGGCAGGCAATGTTGATAGTCCCAGTGCCTGGCGCCACTCGCCGCCCATTCATCGTAATCCAGCGCGTGACCACGGACGTAAACCATGCCGTTGATCGACGAAGAACCACCCAGTACCTTGCCGCGCGGACAATGCATACGCCGATTGTCGAGGTAAGGTTCGGGTTGAGATTCGTAAGCCCAGTTGAATTTGTCCATATTCATCGGGATGGATAAGGCGGTCGGCATCTGAATGAATATGCTTTTGTCGCTGCCGCCGAATTCCAGTAAAAGCACCGATACGGACGCATCTTCAGTCAATCGATTAGCCAACACGCAACCGGCTGAACCGGCACCGACTATGATGTAGTCATAACTTTGATTCATGTCAAAACCTCTGCCCATGTTTTGCCCTTTAACCTGCAGCTTAGCCTAATTTAGCGGCAAAAAAAACCAGTGCAGGAACGTGATTCGAGCACTGGCAACCGGAGGAGAAAACCCGGCTAGCTCCAGGGGAACGGGCTACTGGATACCGGATGCAGCCTGCCTTCTGCATAGCGTGAGAAGCGGAAGGGTTCAAGCAGTGAACTCTGCGTTCCGCAGATTTCCTCGGCCACCAGTTTGCCGACGCCGAGCATCTTGTAGCCATGATTCGAATCGGCGATCAGGTAACAGTTTTCGCGGAACATATCGAACACCGGATAGCTATCCGGGGTAAATGAGCCGATGCCACCCGAGGGTTCGTTCTTGTAATAATCAAACTGGCCTTCGAAACGCTTCTGGCAATGCGCTAACGCCGAGACCCACATGTGCGCAAAGTCTTCACCAACAACGAAGTCGGGGGAGTCGACACCATACGGGTCAACCGCAACCTCGTCCGGGTCGGTTTCGAT
>JAPUFZ010000281.1 GCA_027293245.1 Gammaproteobacteria bacterium | reverse complement strand
CGTTGGCGATGGCGGCCATTTCGATCGATGACTTGGTGCCGTCGAGGAACGAATTGAACATCTGGCTACGCATGCCTGCCGCCGTGGCCTGTTCTGCGGTCAGGCCATAATGCGACCAGACCGTATCCGGGGTCGATTCGTGGTAGGCCGGCAAATACCTGGTGCCCTTGCCTGCGGCGACGACGTGAAAGCCACAGCTCCTGGCCCAGTCAATCATTTCCATCGTCAGTGCGGGCTGATCGCCGTAAGCCATCGAATAGACCACGCCGGCCTGGCGTGCCTGCATGGCGAGATAAGGGCCTGCCAGGACATCGGCTTCGACATTGACCATGACCACGTGTTTGCCATGTTCGGCGCAAAGTAACGCGTGTTTGATACCCGCGGCCGGATGGCCGGTGGCCTCGACCACGACATCGACGGTATCACCCTGGATCATTCGCTCGGCGTCGTCGATGAATGTGGTCGCGGTGATACGCGCCTCATCCCAGCCCACCTCTTTACAGCGAGCCATCGCCTGGGCGGGATCGAGATCGGCGATTACGGTGACCACGAGTGCTGGGGTAGTTGGCACCTGCGACAGGAACATCGTACCGAATTTTCCGGCGCCGATCAATCCAACCCGCACGGGCTGACTGCTGGTTTCGCGTTGCTTGAGAGATGAATACAGATACATAAGAAGTGACCTGGAGTCGGTTGGGACCTAATTGAACTGGGGCTTAGTCGATTAATTCAGCGAGCGTGTCATCGGCTAAAGGCTTAATCGGCGTGAAATCGCGATGCGCCACCCATTCGGGGCGTTTGAACTGACGGATATGGTTGTCCACATGGCACAACGACAGGTAAACAATGGTACGGTCCATCGGGCTGATGTTAGGTGGACTGGCATGCACTAACAGACTCGAAAATACTATCATCGAGCCGGCATCACCGGTGGGCGCCACGCAACCGCCTTGTTGATAAAGCTCGGTGACGGTATCACGGTCCAGGGTCCATAAAGGATAACTGGTGGTTTCGAGGTCATGCCCGGCAGCCACCACGCCTTGTTTGTGGCTGCCCGGTAAGAAGATCAGCGGACCATTGGCGGCGGTGACATCATCGAGGAACACGGCAATATTCATCGCCCGCGGTTCGGGCATTAAATCGTCTCTGGCCCAGGTACCGTAATCCTGGTGCCACTGCCAGACCTCGCCATCGAATGCGGCCTTGGCGTTGACTTTATACTGGTGCATATAGACCGGACCATCGAGCAACTGCATCACCGGGTTGATCAGGCGCGGGTGTGCGCCCAGTCTTCTAAAGGCGTCGTTATAGGTATGTGCGGCAAAGGCAGTGCGGGCGACACCCGATGACTCGCGCCACACCTCTTCGCGTTGCATTTGATAAACATCGACGGCCGCCTGTCTCAGCACCTGGGTTTCTCCCGCGCTGAATGCATTGGGGAAGAACAGGTAACCGGCCTGATCAAATTCTTCGAGCTGCTGTTCGGTTAGGGGCATTGGGTCAGGCATTAATCAGTCAAACGGGGAGTAGTGGGTCAGGGCCTCATTTTACCTTTGTTTCGCGGGGTTTTACAGCTTGGGTGATGTTGGGCAGGGGATTGAATATTTGTGCAATGGATTCTTGTTGTGGCTTGCTGTGGGGGCCGGGGTTAGATGTAATGGATTGCGGCTCGTAGGCCGCAATGACGAAGTAGTGTGAAAATCTGCAGCTGTTGGCATACCGGGCTCTGTAATGGTTATATGATTGTTCGAGCGCACAAAAAGTTTTTCCCCAGAAAGTTCTCCAGATTGCGAACCTGCATACTGACTGCAGCCGAAGTCACCCCAAGTTCGCTGCTAGCAGCAGTAAAGCTGCCAGTACGAGCGGCGGCTTCAAATGCCCTGATCGAATTGAGCGGTGGTAACTTCATTGGCTTATTATTTTGCATAAGTTAATCTATTGCAATGCAAAAATATTTCTGTTGACGATGGCAGCGATTTCTCCTCAAATGTATTGTTAGCAGTCCGACAGACTGCTAGCCCTACTTTTTCGGAGAACCAAGATTGCGCGACCTTATCGACCTTGAGACCTATCCGCTCGACCAGCGTGAAAGTGCAGAATATTCAGCCCTTGTCAATCGGTGCCGCGCCGATCTGGCCAGTAGTGGAATGTTTAGCCTGGCGGGTTTCATAAGGCCCGAGGCAACGCTGAAAGCCGTGGCGGAAGTCACCCCGGTGCTGGAAACCGATTCTTTCAAACATCATCGGCGACACACTATCTTTTTCAAAGATGAAGTCCCGGGAATTCCGCCTGACCACCCGGCGATGCGCAAATTTGATTCCCTTAACCACACGATTTGTGGCGATCAGATTAACGGCTGCGTGGTCACCAGGGTCTATGAATATCCACCGCTACTACAGTTCCTGGCTGACGCAATGGAAAAGAAAAGCCTGCACTTGATGGATGACCCTCTGGCGCGGGTGAATGTTATAGCTAGTCGTGAGGGCGAGGCCCTGAACTGGCACTTTGATCAATCGGAATTTACCACGACAATTATGCTGCAGGCCTCGGAGGAAGGCGGTGAACTGGAATACCGCTCTGATTTGCGGACACCGGATGAGCCTAATTTTGAGGGCATCGCTCGTTTTGTCAACGGTGACAACAGTGAAAATGAAATCTTGACGCTAACACCGGGCACCCTGAACGTATTCAGGGGCGTGAACACGGCGCACCGGGTAACCACCGTCGGTGGATCGCGGGATCGCATCATGACCATATTTTGTTACTACGAGCAACCCGGCGTTAGCTTTTCGGATGAAATGCGTATTGGATTCTACGGCAGGGCGAGCTGAATAGAGTTTTCAAGGACGAAATTTAATAGTGCAACCATACCCGCTTCGATTCCTATGGCCAGACAGGAATTTTGATTATACTGCCCCTTGGCTAACTATCGCAGATTAACCGGCTTCGAATCCCGGTGCTAACTGCGGCGTAAACGCGGGAGATTCTGAATATGAAAGCAGCTGTATGCCGAGAGCACGGCAAACCACTGGTTATCGAAACAATCGAACTCGATGCACCCCAGGCCGGCGAGGTCAAGATCAAGCTTGCGGCCTGCGCCATTTGTCACAGTGACATCATTATCATGGACGGTGGCTGGGGCGGTGAGGTCCCCGCGGTGTATGGGCACGAGGCGGCGGGAGTGGTCGATGTAATCGGCCCCGGGGTCACGGCAGTGAAACCGGGCGATCATGTCGTGGTTACCCTGATCCGCTCGTGCGGGCACTGTTTCTATTGCGCCCGGGGCGATCAGCATATCTGCGAAACCAGGTTTCCGCTCGATGCCAATAGCCCACTGCACGACAAAAATGGCGAGGATATTGTGCACGGCCTGCGCACCGGCGCCTTTGCCGAATATGTTGTGGTCGATGTCTCGCAGGTTGTCGCCATTCCTGATTCGATTCCACTGGATAGCGCCTCGTTGCTTGCCTGCGGCGTGATTACCGGACTCGGTGCGGTGGTCAATACGGCCAAAGTGCCCTCGGGCAGCAGTGTGGTAGTGATTGGCACCGGTGGCGTCGGACTAAACAGTGTGCAGGGTGCCCTGTTGTCGGGCGCCAGCACCATCATCGCGATCGATATATCCGCTAGCAAGCTCGAAGCGGCAATCGCCTTTGGAGCGACCCATACGATCAATCCGGAAGCGGAAAATGCGCGCTCGGCGGTTAAAGCACTCACCCAGGGGCGCGGTGCGGACTATGTGTTCGTCACCGTCGGCAGCATCAGGGCGATCGAGCAATCGGTGGGTTATACCCGTAATGGCGGAACAATTTGTATTGTCGGCATGCCACCGTCGGGTGCCAAAGCTGCCTTCGAGGGCGTCAGTAGTGCCGACAATGCGAAGATAATAATCGGCAGTAAGATGGGATCGACGCGCCTGCAGGTCGATATGCCAGGGCTGGTGGAACTCTATCAGCAGGGGCGG
>JAPUFZ010000280.1 GCA_027293245.1 Gammaproteobacteria bacterium | reverse complement strand
AGGTCACTGGTCATTCAGCTGGCATCACCAGAGATCGGAAACTGGTCTGACTGGCAATGGTTCGACCGCGTCTACCAACTGGCGCTATTGATCGTGTCGTCAATCTTGTGCTATGTCCTGATGCTTTGGCTAATGGGTTTTCGGCGCGACCATTTCATCGTCTGAATCGGCTAAATCATCATGCAACTCATCCGCGGACTGCACAATCTGACCCAGCCGATCCCGGCCAGCGTCGTCACCATCGGTAATTTCGATGGCATTCACCTGGGCCATCAACACGTTTTGGAGCAGCTAAAATCGGCTGCGGTCGAGCGCCAATTGTCCAGCATTGTGATAATTTTTGAACCGCAGCCGATTGAATATTTCGCCCCGGATAAGGCGCCCAAGCGACTGGCGCGTTTTCGTGAAAAACTCGACTATCTCAAATCGAAGCAAATCGATTATTTACTGTGCCTGAAATTTGATCGGGCCCTGGCGGAGCTCTATGCCGAGGATTTTGTCAAATCGATTCTGATAAATCGCCTTAACACTCAACACCTCGTCATAGGCGATGATTTCCGTTTCGGCAAAAACCGTAGCGGCAATTTTCAATTCCTGCTGGATGCTGGCCGGAAATTTGGGTTTAGCGTGCAAAACACCGATACCCTGTTAATCGATGGCGCCCGGGTCAGCAGCACTCGAATCCGTGATTGTATTCAAAGTGATGATTTCAACCAGGCAGCGAAACTACTGGGCAGACCCTATACTTTGTCCGGCAAGATCGCGCACGGCAAAAAACTGGGGCGTGAGCTCGGATTTCCGACTATTAATATAAAAATGGGTGACAAAACCCTGATTGTTAAAGGAATATTTGCGGTATCGGTAAAAGGTATAGATAATCGCGTGCTACCGGGCGTAGCCAGTATTGGCACGCGGCCCACTGTGAATGGCGTTGACACCATCCTCGAAGTTTTCATACTTGATTTCGATCAGGACGTTTATGGTTACAGCGTCGACGTGGAATTTTTACACAAGATACGTAACGAGGAAAAATTTGATTCGCTAGAGGAATTAGGCCTGCATATCGAGCAGGACACCATTAAGGCCCGACAATACTTTGAACAATTGAAACAGGCAGGCAACTGAACATTCGTGACCGACTACAAATCCACATTAAATCTCCCCAATACCGAGTTTCCGATGCGTGGCAATCTCGCCAATCGTGAACCCGAGCGCCTGAAAAAATGGCAGCAACAAAATCTGTATGAAAAAATTCGTGCTGCTCGGGTTGGTAAGAAACGCTACATACTTCACGATGGACCCCCCTATGCGAACGGTGATATCCATATAGGCCACGCGGTCAACAAAATATTAAAGGACATGATCGTCAAATCGCGCACCTTGAATGGCGAAGACGCCCCCTATGTCCCGGGATGGGACTGCCATGGGCTGCCGATTGAACACCAGGTTGAGAAAAAAATTGGCAAAGCTGGCGTCAAGGTCGATGCCGACGAATTTCGCCAGGCCTGTCGCGACTATGCACACAAGCAGATCGAAAATCAAAAAAATGATTTCATCCGTCTCGGAGTGCTCGGCGACTGGGATAACCCTTATTTAACGATGAAATATGATACCGAAGCCAATATAGTGCGTTCACTCGGAGTGATCATCGCCAACGGTCACCTTCAGCGGGGCAACAAGCCGGTGCACTGGTGTACCGATTGTGGCTCTGCGCTAGCCGAAGCCGAAGTGGACTATAAGGATAAAACCTCGCCTGCCATCGACGTCAAGTTTCCGGTAGTCGACCAAGAGGCATTCATCAACGCTTTACATAGTGCGCCTGGCCATCCTGGTGAAGGCCCGCTATCGGTGCTTATCTGGACCACGACTCCCTGGACATTGCCGGCCAATCTCGCGGTCGCACTAAACCCGAATTATGAATATGCAGTACTTCAAATCGATGGCAAAAACGGCAAACAAAGACTGTTGCTGGCAGAGGATTTAATCAAGGAGGCCATGGCGCGTTACGCTATCGATGACTATCAGGTAATCGCCTATGGTAAAGGCGAAATGCTCGAAAACCAGCGCTTACGCCATCCATTTTACGCACGTGAATCACTGCTGGTGATCGGTGACCACGTCACCCTCGAGGCGGGCACCGGTGCCGTTCATACAGCGCCGGGGCATGGCCTGGACGATTTTATACTGGGTAAGAAATATGGTCTCGATATCTATAACCCGGTCGGTGACAATGGTTGTTTCCTGGAAAGCACCGAGCTTTTCGCCGGCGAGCATGTATTTAATGCCAATGCGCATGTAATCGAGGTATTAAAGCAACAGGGTAATTTGCAACACGAGGAAAAATTCCAACATAGTTACCCGCATTGCTGGCGCCATAAAACACCAATCATTTTTCGCGCTACACCTCAATGGTTCATCAGCATGGAACACGCCGGTTTGCGCGAACGCGCATTGGAGGAGATCAATAAAGTGCAATGGGTGCCATCCTGGGGGCAGGCCCGGATCGAAAGCATGATCAAAAACCGACCCGACTGGTGTATCTCGCGCCAACGCTTCTGGGGGGTGCCGATACCTATTTTCATTAACAGGGAATCGCAGGAACTACATCCGAATACTGCCGATCTGATCGAACAGGTAGCCCAGCGTATAGAAAAAGATGGAATTCAGGCCTGGTTTTCAATGAGCACTGAAGACTTGCTCGGTGCTGAAGCAGAACAGTACCTCAAGGTAACCGACACACTCGATGTCTGGTTCGATTCCGGCACCACCCATTTCAGTGTTCTGCAACACGATAAGCGCCTGAATTTTCCCGCCGATATGTACCTCGAGGGTTCCGATCAGCATCGAGGCTGGTTTCAATCGTCCCTGCTGACCTCCTGTGCGATGCACGGACAGGCGCCCTATCGCCAGGTGTTAACCCACGGTTTCACGGTTGACTCGAAAGGCATGAAAATGTCGAAATCCGTCGGTAATGTAATCGCACCAATCAAGGTGACGAATACCCTCGGTGCAGACATTTTACGCCTGTGGGTAGCGGCAACCGATTATTCCGGTGAAATGTCGATTTCGGACGAAATCCTCAAACGTACCGCCGATTCTTATCGCCGTATACGCAATACCCTGCGTTTCCTGCTGGCCAATACCAATGGTTTTGATCCGGCAAATGATATGGTCGAGTCCTCCGAAATGCTTGCGCTCGATCGCTGGGTTGTTGCGCAAGCTCTGGATTTGCAGAATGAATTGCAATATTTGTACGATAGCTATCAATTCCACGTCGCCGTGCAAAAGATTCACAATTTTTGTTCTGAAAATCTGGGCGGTTTTTACCTTGATATCATCAAGGATCGGCAATACACGACCCGGAGCGATTCGCTGGCCCGACGTTCATGCCAGACAGCGATGTTTCACCTGCTCGAAGCGATGAACCGCTGGGTTGTGCCAATCCTCAGTTTTACCGCAGACGAAGTCTGGGAAAACATGCCGGGAAGTCGCGAAGATCTAGGTGTGTTCATAGCCGAATGGTATGAGGGCCTGTTTGCTTATGATAACCTGGCGATCACACCAGAAGTCTGGAACCTGCTGGGTCAGGTGCGCGGCGAGGTTAGCAGGACCCTGGAAGCCCTGCGTCAGGATGGCAAAATAGGTTCCGGTCTCGATGCCGAGGTCACGATTTACGCAGAACAGGCCCTGATTGACCAGTTGCAGGTTTTTGGTGATGAGTTGCGTTTTGTATTCATTACTTCAGAAGCCGGCTTTGCACCACTGGCCGACCTGAAGGCAGAGCCTGTCCATCTCGAGACCGGTTTCAAAATCTTGGTGGAAGCGAGAGCCAGTGAACATACCAAATGCGTACGTTGCTGGCATCATCGCGAGGAAGTTGGCAGCGACAGCAGACATCCCGAACTCTGCCGGCGTTGTATAGACAATGTAGATGGAGAGGGCGAACAGCGCCAATATGCCTAGCCCGCATATTGCACGAAGGCGGCACCTATATTGATGAATAACCATATAATTCAATAATTTATCCTGGAATAATGACATGATTGAAAATTACGGTATGTGCCTTAACTTCGTTTCCTTCATGCAATATGCGGACTAATTCCTCATTGCCAATGCTATGGATTAGCCTGCTGGTAATCGTCCTCGATCAGATCGCCAAGCAAGTTGCACTGGCCTGGTTATCACTCCATCAGGCGGTCAATGTCATGCCCGGACTTGACTGGTATTTGACTTACAACACCGGTGCCGCATTTAGTTTTCTGGCCGACGCGGGTGGCTGGCAACGCTGGTTTTTCACGATCACTACGTTTGTCATCAGTACAATCATATTATTCTGGATCGGGCGTGTACCAAAACAGGACAAATTCACAGCAGTTTCGCTTTGCCTGATTCTTGGCGGCGCCATCGGCAATTTGATCGATCGGGTAAGGTTCGGCTACGTCATCGATTATATCCAGGTCTGGCTCGGCAGTTATGCCTGGCCGGCGTTCAATATAGCCGATGCGTCGATCAGCATAGGTGCGGTCGTATTAATTCTCAGTAGTTTCGTTAAATCAGAAAACCCTGCCGCTAAGGAAAACTAGCTAATTCACCCGATCGCTGGTCAAACCATAGGCTACAGCGTTAAAATCATCGATGTTATTAATCTCGAACAGGATAGAGAACTGAACTGATGGAAGTATTACTCGCCAATCCGCGCGGGTTTTGTGCCGGTGTCGATCGCGCCATTGAAATCGTCGAGAGAGCGATTCACCTGTTTGGCGCACCTGTCTATGTTCGCCATGAAGTCGTTCACAATCGTTATGTGGTCAATGATCTGAAGGCCAAAGGCGCGATATTTGTCGATGAACTTGACCAGGTGCCCGATGGCTGTGATGTAATTTTTAGCGCCCATGGAGTCTCCCTGGCAGTTCAGAAAGAGGCCAGACTTCGGGGCCTGAACGTATTCGACGCGACCTGCCCACTGGTCACCAAAGTACACATGGAAGTTAGCCGCTATAGCCGCAACGGCATCGAAACCATCCTCATCGGCCACAAGGGACACCCTGAGGTCGAAGGCACGATGGGACAGTACGACAACTCACAGGGCGGACACATCTACCTGGTCGAATCTTCCACCGACGTGCGAAAACTGGAGATCAGGAACCCGGAAGAACTGCGATTTGTCACCCAGACCACCCTGTCGAAAGACGACACCGCAATAGTCATCGACTGTCTGTACGAATATTTTCCCCGTATCCAGGGCCCCAAAAAGGACGATATCTGCTATGCCACGCAAAATCGTCAGGATGCGGTCAAACAACTGGTCCAGCTATGCGACCTGATACTCGTAGTCGGATCAAAAAACAGCTCGAATTCGAATCGTCTGCATGAAATAGCAGTGAATAAAAATATCGAAAGCTACCTGATTGACGATGTCGATGATTTTCAGCTCGAATGGCTTAAGAAGAAATCCTGCATTGGTGTAACCGCCGGTGCCTCGGCACCCGAGCTGCTAGTACAAAACGTAATCGAGCACCTGCAGGAAAATGGTGTTTCCAGGGTTTCATCGCTAGGATTTAACGAGGATGTAGTATTTTCATTACCGAAGGTATTGCGTTAGGTTACACCCTCTT
>JAPUFZ010000028.1 GCA_027293245.1 Gammaproteobacteria bacterium | reverse complement strand
ATCTACGTGCAGGAATGCCTGCAATACCTGGGTGTGGAAACCGATCACATCGCCATACGAACCTCTTACCGGGGAATGATCGATTACCTGAATAATCTCGTTAGCGACAGGGAAATCCAGGTACACGGCCTGCAATACCTGTTTGAAAACATGAATGCCGGTGATGCACTGCTAATCGTCGACGATGTCTACAGCAGCGGGCGTAATGTCGCAGCAGTGATCGATCGTCTACGGCACAAGACCCGGCGTAACATGCCGGAAGAAGTGCGCATCGCGGTGCCCTACTACCGGTCTCAGGCGAGGCAGGCTAACAGGGCCCCGGATTACTTCCTGCATGAATACGACGAATGGCTGGTATTACCCTACGAATTAACCGGCCTCAGCGATGACGAAATCGCTACTAACAAGCCCTGGATTAAATCCCTGCTGGATGAGCTTGAACCATTCAAAGCGGGAGCTCGAAGTAAAAATTGACCTGTCTATCATTGCTATTTTAAACAGATCCTAATTTCATCATTGAATCGCCGTCGCAGTAGTGATAAGTTCGCCCGCATCGATCCTGTGCTTGCTGGAATTCAAATGAAATATTCTTCATTAACCGATAGAGTTAAAGGTGGCGCTGCCGATGTCTGGGATACTCACTCTAAGGCCACTGAAGCACAACGAGAAGGTAAGGATGTCATTATACTCAGTGTCGGTGACCCGGATTTTTCAACCCCTGGACCCATCGTCGAAGTCGCTGTGCGTTCTCTACGAGAAGGCAATACACATTACACGCCGGCTGCGGGAATCACTGCACTACGGGAGAGTATAGCCAGACGACATAACCGGTTAACCGGTGCGAGCATTAGCAAAAACAATGTGGCTGTCACATCGGGTGCGCAAAATGCATTGTTTGGGGCTTCGATGTGTATCTGCGAGGCTGGTGACGAGGTAATCGTATTGCAGCCCATGTATGTAACCTACGAGGCGACGATCCAGGCCACTGGCGCCGGGCTGGTTCCGGTGGTGCTTTCTGCCGAAGACGACTTTCGCCTCGATGCCGGCCGATTAAAGGCGGCTATCACGCCAAAAACTCGGGCGATATATTATGCTTCCCCGAGTAATCCTACCGGTATGATATTAAACCCCGGGGATTTAAAAGTAATTGCCGGGTTTGCGATTGAACATGATCTCTGGGTGGTCGCTGATGAAGTCTACTCGGACATTGTTTTTGGATCACAGTGTTATCATATCGCTGCATTGCCGGGTATGGGCGAACGCTCTATTACCATTGGCAGTATGTCGAAGTCCTACGCAATGACCGGTTGGCGCACCGGCTGGATGGTCGCGCCTGAAGCCATGATTGCGAATATGGCCAGGCTCTCGCTGTGCATGTTGTACGGACTTCCGGGATTCGTGCAGGAAGCAGCAGCCTATGCGCTCGATAATGAGGATGCTGCATTGACCCAAATGCGCGATATCTATTGGCGCCGTCGGGATTTGTTGCTTGAGAAACTCGGTGCCATAGCAGAATTGAATGTTTTCAAACCCGATGCCGGCATGTTTCTGATGGTTGACGTGCGCGGTACCGGTCTTCAGGCGTCGGAATTTGTCCAACAACTTTATGCGGACACTGGCGTATCAGTGCTTGACGCCACCGCCTTCGGCGCCAGTGCCGAGGGGTTTGTGCGAGTTTCCTATGCGACTGATGAGGATAAACTGGAACAAGGCTGCCAGCGTATTGTTAAGTTTATCGATTCATTGCGACCCATCAGCCAGGCGGTCTAACACATGCAAACACCGGAAATATACGAACTTATCGATCTTGATCGATACCCGCTAAACGATCTTGACAGCGAGGCCGGGCAGAGCCTGATTGCTGAGACACACGCATCGCTTGAAAAGGCCGGTTGCTGCAGCCTGCCTGGATTCGTGCGCCAGCCGGTGATTTCCGAAATGGCCGCGCAAGCCAGTAGCCTTGAGCACCTGGCTTATTCGGGGCCTGGCGAAGTGACACCATATTTCTTTAATTATAATCTGGGCCAGGGGGTTGAAGTCCCCGACGATCATCCCATAAAACGTAAAGGCAGACGTAACCTGGCACAGGTAGCCACCGATTTAATTCCCCAACAACATTTGCTTTCGATGCTTTATTATTCAACGGTTTTACCTGATTTTCTGGGAGCTGTATTAAAGCAACCGGTGTATCGCAACCAGGATAAGTATCAGTCCCTCAATATTTCGATGATGAATGCGGGCGGCTGCCAGCAATGGCATTTTGATAGTGGACGCATGGTTACCACGCTGTTGCTGCAGGAACCCGATGCCGGAGGCATTTTTGAATATGTGCCGGAGCTGCGATCAGACGAGAGCGAAAACTTTAAACAGGTCCAACGCGTACTCGACGGCGATACCCGGCGAAATCAGCAGATAGAGCTAAAGGCCGGGACATTGAGTTTGTTTCGCGGCCATTATTCGATGCATCGAGTCACCGAGGTGAAGGGTAACCGAACCCGCATACAGGCCATACTTGGTTTTTCGACCGACCCCAACCATAAGGGCAGCCTGGATTCGAGTATATTGCATTACGGGCCGAGGGTGGCGGAGCTAGAAGGCCGATGAACAGGCTATTAATTCATGACTGATACCGATACTAAAATTCGCTGCTGGTGGTGTGGTGACGATGAACTTTACCGGCAATATCATGATTGTGAATGGGGAGTACCGGTACACGATGATCGTCTGTTGTTCGAATTTCTCTGCCTCGAAGGAGCCCAGGCAGGGTTAAGCTGGATTACTATCCTGCGCAAGCGGGAGAATTATCGACGTCTTTTCGACCAGTTCGATGCCTGCAAAATAGTGTCTTATGACGACACAAAAATAGCCAGCCTGCTGGCCGATCCCGGTATTGTACGCAACCGGCTCAAGGTCAATGGCTTTGTTAAAAATGCACGGGCTTACCTCAATATGCTCGATTGTGGGGAAACCCTCGATGACTACCTTTGGGCTTATGTCGAAGGCGTATCGCTGCAGAATGAATGGAGTTCGATGGCACGCATTCCGGCCAATACCCCGGTATCGGACGCGATGTCGAAGGACCTTAAAAAACGTGGCTTCACATTCGTCGGTAGTACCATATGTTATGCTTTAATGCAGGCGGCTGGCCTGGTTAACGATCATGTAACCAATTGCTTTCGTCATGCTGAACTAAAATAACCGGAGTTTGTTATGCTAACAGCAGATGTTCAATATATTGTCGAGGGCGAGCAGCCTCCGATTTACTACGCCTCGAGCGCCGGACGCAATGCTAGCTTTACCCTCAACTGGGACTTGCAGAATCATGATGTCGAAATCCGTGATGCGCGTGATATTGGCACTGACTACGGAGGTGAAGAAAATGGCCTGCCGGATATTGGCTTCAAGCTCATCCAACACCGCTCAGCGGTAAATAATTTTCTCGATGGTGATGAAATTAGCGGGACCTACGAAGATGAAATCGAGGCCATTTTAAAGTCTCTAACCGGGGCCAGGCGGGTACATATATTTGACCATACCGTAAGGGCTTCTGATCCAGAGGTGCGAGAGCAAAAACAAATTCGCGAACCTGCCACCCTGGTTCATAACGACTATACCCCAAAGTCCGGATATGTCTGCCTGGATGAAAACCTCGGCGACGATGCCGAAGACCTGGCGCAAGGCAGGTTTCAGATAATTAATCTCTGGCGTCCGCTGGTTAATCCGGTGTTGAATTTTCCGCTGGTATTATGCGATGCCCGTACGGTCGGCAGGGCGGACCTTGTTGCAACCGAGCGGCGCTCGCCCACTCATGTAGGCGAAATACTTCTGGCGACCTTCAGTCTTCAGCATCGCTGGTATTATTTTTCTAACATGACGAGTGATGAAATACTGGTATTCAAGACCTTCGATTCTGCCGATGCGGGTCGAACGCCAGGCAGTATCCACACCTCGATCGACATAGCTGATGCTCCGTCAGATGCCCCGCCACGAGAAAGCATCGAAACCCGGGCCTTCGTATTTTACGATTAGAACTAGCGACGGTATCTGTGAGTTCCGGCGACGATAGGAAACAAGTCTTAAAAACCATCTGGGATGCGGCGATCAATGCCGTGTCCGGTCAACAGGCAGTCGAAAACGCGATCGCGAATGACAGTCCCTGGCAACCCGATCTGATTATTGCGGTCGGCAAGGCAGCGACCGGTATGTGCCGTGGTGCGTTAAATAGCCTGACCGGACCTTGCGAGACTATCCTGGTTACCAAGTACGATCATGCCGACGATGATATGCGCGCGCGGGAAGCAGTCACGGTAATCGAATCCGGGCACCCGATTCCCGATCAACACTCACTCGATGCCGGTGTTGCCCTGCTCGAGCGGGTTCAATCCATGCCGGCTGAAAGCCGGTTACTGGTACTGGTATCGGGCGGTGCTTCGGCGTTGGCAGAGGCGCTGCCGGCTGGTATGGATCTCGAAGATCTGCAGGCGATTGCCGATGAAATGATATCCACCGGTAAAACCATCGGTGAAATAAATAGCAGGCGCAAGCAAACCTCGTTGATCAAGGATGGTAAGTTATTGCAACAGTTTAGCGGTGCCGAAATTCGCGTGTATGCTATTTCAGATGTCGAAGGCGATAGTATTTCAACGGTTGGTTCTGGCATTGGTGATTGTCATCGAGCAGCAGCGAAAGCAAAATCAAACATTATTGCTTCCAATCAAATTGCGCGTGCGCGGGCAGCAGATACTGCAACAACACTCGGCCTGAAGGTCCAACAAAACCAGGAAACGCTTTACGGCGATGTATTTAAACTAGCAGAATTGATTGGTAGCTATTTACGCGGTGCCGCAGCGGGTGTTTACATCTGGGGAGGTGAACCGACCATCGTGTTGCCCGGGTGTCCGGGGCAGGGTGGCCGCAACCAGAGCCTGGCGCTGGCGGTTTCGCATCACTTGTCTGGCAAGGATAATATCACCCTGCTGGTCGCCGGTACCGATGGTACCGACGGGCCTACCACAGCAGCGGGCGGAATGGTCGACGGCAATACCTTTGCCCGCGCCGACGCGGCACGGGTTGCACTCGAAAACGCCGATGCCGGCCGCTACCTGGCTGAGCAGAATTGCCTGTTTGTCACGGGACCGACTAATACCAACGTCATGGATCTCGCCATTGCGATCGTCGACTAATTACCCGCTAAACCGGGACAGTTCACTCATTTCATATGCTTGAATTTTTAATTTAACAAACTTTCCCCAGAGTAATACTGTAGTATTTATTCGATGAAACTAACGCGTATAGTCAGCTTTGCCTGCTTTGTCCTGGTCATGCATGCCTG
>JAPUFZ010000279.1 GCA_027293245.1 Gammaproteobacteria bacterium | reverse complement strand
GCGCATCAGATGTACATAGCGCACGAGGTGGCGCGACGCTATGCCCCTCGTGTATTAATGGATGATGAAGTGGGTCTTGGCAAGACCATCGAGGCAGGCTTGATAATGCATCAACAATTGCTCACTGAGCGGGCAGAAAGGGTGTTAATCGTTGTGCCTGAGAGCCTGGTCCACCAGTGGTTGGTGGAAATGTTACGCCGGTTTAATTTGATGTTCAGCGTATTCGACCAGGAACGTTGTAATGCAATGCAGGATACCAACGACGAGATTTATGATGAAACTGAAAACCCCTTCCTGAGCGAGCAGCTAATTATATGTAGCTTAGCGTTTCTGGTCGAGAATCCAGGGCGGGCGCAACAGGCCTTCGATGGCGACTGGGACTTGCTGGTCGTAGATGAAGCACATCATTTAGCCTGGTCAGCAGATTGCGTGAGTCTGGAATACCAGACGATTGAATCACTGGCGATTAAAATCCCCGGTATATTACTGCTGACTGCGACCCCTGAGCAGCTGGGTAAGGAAAGCCATTTTGCCAGGCTGAGGTTACTCGATCCCAATCGATTTTGTAATCTGGACATTTTTCTCGAGCAAGAGATTAACTACGGCCCGCTTGCAGATGTCGTCGATGCGTTGCAACAGGATGTTGAGATGGATGAAAATCAACTTCGGCTGCTGGATCAAACCCTCGATGAAGGTGACAACCGCAAGTGGCTGGATGCGCTTGATAGCGAGGATGCAGCGAATCGATGCGCGGCGCAGAAGGAACTGATCGAGCATCTGCTGGACAGGCATGGAACCGGGCGAGTGCTATTTCGAAATACCCGGCATGTGATTAAGGGATTTCCTCGACGAGAACTTCATGCTTATGCTCTTGGCGTAAGCGAAAACTGGCAATCGCAGATCGAGCGGCAAAGCGTTGACCCGGAGTTGCTATTAACCCCTGAGCTCATCATCGGAGGTACAGATAATTCCGCCTGGGCAGGCATTGATCCGCGGGTTAAGTGGCTGGGTGGTTTTCTGCTGGAGAATAAAAAAAATAAAGTACTGGTGATAGCCGCTCATGCGCGAACAGCGCTAGCACTTGCCGATTCGGTTAAGTCCAATACCGGTATCAGGGCATCGGTGTTTCACGAGGGCATGAGCCTGGTCGAGCGAGACCGTGCGGCAGCCTGGTTTGCCGATCATGAAAGCGGCACACAGGTGCTTATCTGTTCTGAAATTGGTAGTGAGGGGAGAAATTTTCAGTTTGCCCATCATCTGGTTTTATTCGACTTACCGGTGAATCCAGACCTGCTTGAACAACGCATAGGCCGGCTTGATCGCATCGGTCAGAACGCGGTGATTAATATCCATGTTCCTTACCTGGAAGGTGGTGCACAGGAAATCATGTTTCGCTGGTATCACGAGGGTTTGGACGCATTCCAGCAAACCTGTCCGGCCGGTCATCAGGTGTTCGTGAAATTGCACTACGAATTGTTCCACCACCTTGAAAACCCTGGACTGAAGGTCGGACCATTCATCGAAAAAACCAGCCAGATGTATCGGCAGTTTAACCAAACTTTGCAGCAGGGTCGTGACCGCCTGCTCGAATACAATTCCTGTCGGCCAATAGTTGCCGAAGCATTGATCGATGAAGCAATACAACGGGACTATGAGTTCGATATTTTCCAGTTCATGGAGAATATTTACGACTGCTATGGTGTCGACAGTGAAATTCGTGGTCAGGATTGCTGGGTGATTACACCCGGCAACAACATGCTCGCAAAAATGCCGGGATTGCCAGACGACGGTATGACCGTTACCTATAATCGTAACATTGCGCTGGCAAACGAAGATGTGCAATTTTTAAGCTGGGAACATCCCTTTGTTGGTAACGCGATGGATATGATATTGAGTAGTGAGTTTGGCAATACCGCCTTGATAGCGATCAAGTATCCCGCGGCTAAACCAGGTACCTTGATGCTAGAGTGTCATTTCCTGATGGAGTTTGCAGATGACAGCAAGCTCGAAAGCCAACGTTATTTTCCCAATAGTGGTGTGCTGGTGATAGTCGATGAAAATGCGCGTGAGCATGGTCATCTACTGGAGACGAATTCTATTCCTCGTATAATACAACGAGTGGATACAGATACTTCGTTGAAAATTGTCAAAACCAAACAGGCAGAATTGTCGACACTACTTGAGCTGTGTGGGCAAATAGCGCATCGACAGGTACCCGGACTGGTTGCCAG
The DNA here is from genome assembly GCA_027293245.1 of Gammaproteobacteria bacterium. GTDB lineage: Bacteria > Pseudomonadota > Gammaproteobacteria. Next base: position 800 of record JAPUFZ010000279.1, on the reverse strand, counting down.
CGCAAGACAGCGTAGTGAGCAGGTTCTGGGGCGTGAACTCGATCGCCTGACAGCATTGCAAAAGATAAATGCAAATGTGCGTGATGAAGAAATCGAGTTTTTTCGCGAACAGCTTAAACAATTCGATGCGGCCCTGAAAAATGCCAGTCTCAGGCTCGATGCCGTGCGAGTGATGATTGCCGTCTAGGAGTAATTACTCAGGGTACGCTTTACCGCGTCTTGCCAGCCCGCGTATTTTCGATTTCTGGTAGCATCGTCCATGTTGGGCCTGAAGCGTTTATCCAGCCCCCAGCTTTGTGAAAAATCATCCTTATCGCCATAAAAGCCAGTTTGCATGCCGCCTAGCCAGGCTGCACCCAGGGCGGTGGTTTCAAGCACCGTGGGTCGATCGACTTCAGCATTGACCAGGTCTGCCAGGCGTTGCATGGTCCAGTCCGAAGCAACCATGCCACCGTCGACCCGCAGGATTGTATCGCCTGATACGTCCCAGTCACGGTGCATGGCATTGAGCAGGTCACAGGTCTGATAACATACCGATTCCAGTGTTGCCATGGCAATTTCAGCTCGCCCGGTGCCGCGTGATAAACCGTAAATAGCCCCTCGGCAGTCGGCGTCCCAGTAGGGAGCACCGAGGCCCACGAAGGCCGGTACAAGATAGACTTCCTGTGATTCGTCTGCAATGGCGGCGAGTTCACCGGATTGCTCGGAGCTTTCGATTAGGCCGAGACCGTCGCGCAGCCATTGAACGGCGGCGCCGGCGACGAATATCGATGCTTCGAGCGCATAACAGGCTGTACCAT
>JAPUFZ010000278.1 GCA_027293245.1 Gammaproteobacteria bacterium | reverse complement strand
CAGAATCTCAAGCGGTTTTCCGGAAATAAAAGAAAGACCGCCGAGGCTCAGATTAGTCAGGGTTTCATCAGCCGAATCATCAGTATCGTCCCCAACCAGCTCTAATGATACCTTTATCGGTACATCGGCTGGATGACGAATATATTTTCGAACCCTGATTTTATTTGGCAATTGACACCAGCATTTTGTTGAGTTTGGCAACGAAGTCGGCCGGGTCTTCTAGTTGTCCACCCTCTGCCAGAATCGCTTGATCAAACAATATACTAGACCAGTCATCAAACTTCTTCTTCGATTTCTCCGCGTTCAGCTTTTTAACGATGGGATGATCCGGATTGATTTCCAGTACTGGTCTGGAAATCGGCATCTCATGACCCGCTTCTTTGAAAAGGCGCTGCATATGCATCGCCATATCCTGTTCGTTAAGCACGATGCAGGCCGGAGAATCGGTTAAGCGATTGGTTACGCGGACGTCTTCTACCTTATCGCCGAGCGCCTTTTTCATCCGTTTTATCAGTTTCTCCGAAGATTTGGCTTTTTCTTCGAGTTCTTTTTCGGAGGCTTCGTCTGCGCCCAGATCGAGTTCACCTTTTGCTACCGACTGTAATTTCTTGCCATCGTATTCGGCTAAATGCGAAGTCAGCCATTCGTCAACACGATCAGACAACAACAGGACTTCAATACCTTTCTTTTTGAATATCTCCAGATTGGGGCTATTCCTGGCGGCAGCGTGTGAGTCAGCGGCGATATAGTAAATCTTGTCCTGGCCATCCTGCATACGTGATACATAGTCGTCAAATGTCACGGCTTGCTCTTCGTCACCGCTATGCGTTGTCGAGAAGCGCAATAATTTGGCGATTTTCTCTTTGTTGGCGAAGTCTTCAGCGGGACCTTCTTTGAGTACTTTGCCGAACTCTTTCCAGAATTTTTGATATTTTTCAGGATCGTTTTTGGCAATTTTTTCCAGCATACTCAGCACTTTCTTGACTGAACCATTGCGAATACTGTCAATCACCTTGCTGCCCTGCAGGGTCTCTCGGGAAACGTTCAGGGGTAGATCGTTAGAATCGATCAGTCCGCGTACAAATCGCAGATATCTGGGCATTAGTTGCTCTGCGTCTTCCAAAATGAACACGCGCCGGACATAAAGTTTGATGCCATGGCGGGAATCACGATCGTAGAGATCAAATGGCGCACGCGCTGGAATGTACAATAATGAAGTATATTCATTGGTTCCTTCGACTCGATTGTGGCTCCAGCTAATCGGGTCTTCGTAGTCATGCGCTACATGCTTGTAAAATTCCCTGTATTCGTCATCCTTGATGTCCGACCTGGAGCGCGTCCACAATGCTGAGGCCTGATTAACAGTTTCCTCTTCGATAACCGTTTCACCACCTTCCTCTTCCGGCTCCCGGGTTTTATCCATCACGACTGGAAAATCAATATGGTCTGAATAGGAAGTGATCAATGAACGTAGTTTCCATTCGTTCAGAAATTCATCTTCACCCTCGTGGAGTTCCAGCGTGATCTCGGTTCCGCGCCCGGCCTTTTCGATCGATCGGATTTCATATTCACCTTTACCCCTGGATATCCACTCGACACCATTTTCGACTGCCTCACCGGCTTTGCGAGATCGCAGGGTGACTTTTTCGGAGACGATAAATGATGAGTAGAAACCAACACCAAACTGGCCGATTAAATGGGCATCTTTTTTCTGATCTCCGGTAATTGAGTCAAGAAAGGATTGAGTTCCTGATTTTGCAATCGTACCGATTTGGTCGATAACTTCTTCGCGTGTCATGCCGATGCCATTGTCGCTAATCGTAATAGTTCGCGCTTCCTTGTCGAAGCTAATCTTGACCTTTAATTCAATATCTTCTTCATAAAGACCGGCATCTGAAATTGCGGTAAAACGCAATTTGTCACAGGCATCGGAAGCATTGGAAATTAACTCACGCATGAAAATGTCTTTATTGGAATACAGTGAGTGGATCATTAGATCCAGCAACTGGTTAACCTCTGTTTCGAAGCCTCGAGTCTCCGCATTGGCTGCTACTGTCATATCTATTGCTCTCCAGGGTAAAAGCTATTATTAACAGGCCTAATATGAGGATTTGTTAAGCCGGTTTCAAGGTGTCATCCGGCCAATTAGGTTTATTTCGGCAGCAAGTAAACTGATTGAAGAAGATTCTTCCAGGAAAAACACCTGTCAATCAAAAATCTCTCTTGATACGATGGGGCAGCGGCCCTGGAAGTGGCCGAGTCAGCACCAGAAGGATCAAATATCCTCTGCATGTTACCCGATACGGGTGAACGCTATTTGAGTACTCCGCTATTTGAAAATATCGAAATCGAAATGACTGAAGACGAAAAAGAACTGTCAGCATCGACACCGAGTTGCCAATTTTAGCAATCTCAATGTGATTTGGAACCCTCACCTCTGCCCTCGCGAGACATCGCACTGCTGAGGGGGAGGGATTTAAATCACGGAATATTCTGACTCAACCACAATCGTTGAATATTGTGATTCAGCATTGCGCGCCGTGCAGGGTCGCGCGTTACCATCAATAATTCATTATAAATTCTTCGGGAATCATCTATGAGCCCTGATTTTTGCAGACTTTCTGCGGCACTGAAGCGTGCGGTCTGTGCCCAGGGATCCATCGTCAACGGACCAGGCAACATGGCCGACTGTAGATAAAGCAATGCCGCCTGGTCATATTTTTCCAGGGCCTTAAACGAGTCGGCTATCCAGAACATTATTTCGCGGCGTTGACCAAACTCGATGGGACGTTGTAACAACTGATTGAAATGCACTACCGCCTGTTCGTGCAGATCAACAGTTTGTAAATCAAAAAGCACCTGCAATATCCGATCCGTGCTCTCGGCACTCGGTTCTAAATATTCACCAATCAAGGTATGCAGAATCTGGTTGCCCTCGGCGTAACGCCCACCGAGAATTAAAACCCGGGACTGGCGTAGTTGCCATTTAAAGCGGCTGGTATTTTCGGGGTAGTCACTCAGACCCGACATCAATCGTGTTGCTTCCTCGATATCGGTTTTTTTCAGCGCCAGGTCCACCAGTTGATATCTAATTACCGATGGAATGCGCCTGGCATCGGAAAATGTTTCGCTGTTATTAAACAGCTGGTTGAGCAAATTTTGCTCTGATTCGTCAACCGCCTGAAAAGTTTGCATATATCCTTCGGCGGCGTCGTTGACAATCTCCTGCTCCTTGCTTCGAAGCATCAATTGTGCGTACAGCGACCTGGCCTTGACTGGCGTAACCTGACTAGCGTTTTGCGCGAGTTCCAGCCACCTGGCATCATCGCCGACGAGCAACTCGACCCGGTTACCAACCAGTTGTGCGTATTCAGTATAGGCCTCCCACAAACGATCAACCGGCAATTGAAAAAGTTCGAGTGGTGTTATCGCATCAGTCTTAAAAAGCTGTTCCAGGGCAACAACCCGATCCGCCGCAGACATTTGCTGGGCAGCGTAATATCCTAATGCCCACAGGGTCACCAGTTCTTCGGCTTCAATCCTGTTTCGCGATGTCTGGCTTTTCACCTGCGCCCACAATGCCTTGTGACCTATCAATTGCGCTCTTAATTGCGCGAGTAAACTGGTCAACTGGGCCTGCCAGCCCGTATTCTCCTGCAATATTTGAATTGCCTGATCGTAACGACCTGCCTGGATTAAAACACTGGCGCGCAGTAGCAACCAGGATTCATCCTCGGTTTCAAAATCCTGGTTAAAGCGCAACATGGCGATGCGGGCATCTTCGATCCTGCCATCCTGCAGATAACTGACGATAACCTGGCGGCGCCAGGTTTGATATTCGGATGAATCTCCTGCCGCGGTCTGCCACAATTGCTCACGCAGCAATTGACGTGCTGTCGCAGTCTGTCCGATTTCCAGGTAAGCCCTGATTTTGTGGGTCACGGCCTGCTGGATAAATTGTTCCGGCAAATCATCTGGCAGACTTTCTATTCGAACCAGCAAGTCATCCCACTGCTGCCATTGGGATAGTATTGAGTATCTTTCCTGTTCCCATAATATCCATTCATACAAATCGATATCGACCTTTGGCTGCGCCTGGTCAAGCATTTTCAGAGTCAGTACAGGTGCCCCGGCTGCTGAAATATTTTTCAACATATCGAGTTTTTCATCCGCCCACGAATTACTCAACAGGCAAACAAATAACAGGGCAAGTAAACTACTATTTTTTCGATGGGTCATGGTTAAATCAAAAAAAAGGCGTGTTGCTGCTGCTCCACGCCTTTCGAATTATACAAACTTTGATAAATCCAGCTATTATAACTTTTCCTTGATTCTGGCGGCCCTACCGGTAAGGCCGCGGAGATAATACAACTTCGCCCGGCGTACCTTGCCGCGGCGTTTTACCCTGATTTCCGCAACCATCGGACTATGGGTCTGGAAAACCCGCTCAACACCTTCACCGTGAGAAATCTTGCGCACGGTAAATGCTGAATTGATACCACGGTTACGCTTGGCGATTACCACACCTTCATAAGCCTGCAAACGCTCACGTGTACCTTCCTTTACCCGCACCTGTACAACGACGGTATCGCCGGGTGAAAAAGCCGGGATGTCGCTCTTCAGCTGCTCGGCTTCTAATTGTGCAATTATATTGCTCATGTCACTTCCTCTAAAAAAATCCAGCCTGTCATTCGACAGTCTTTTAAATCTGCACGACAAATTTAACCAAACTCATCTATATATTCCTTCAACAAGGCCTGTTGCCGATCGTCCAGAACGATATGTTCCAGTAAATCCGGGCGTCTTTGCCATGTCCGGCCCAGCGACTGTTTTTCACGCCAGTTCTGTATCTCCTGATGATTTCCGTTCATCAGTACTTCGGGCACCTTGATACCCTGAAATTCCTCCGGTCTCGTGTAATGCGTGCAATCCAGCATGCCCTCACTAAACGAATCCTGTAGCGCCGACTGTTCATGCCCCAGCGCGCCGGGGATCAAACGCGTCATCGCGTCAATGCACACCATAGCCGCGAGTTCGCCACCACTGATGACGTAATCACCAATCGACCATTCTTCATCTACTTCCTGTTGAATCAACCGTTCATCGATTCCTTCGTACCGGCCACACAAGAAAATGACAGATCCTTGCTCCACCTGCTGTGCCAGTCTATCCTGCTTCACCAGTATGCCCTGCGGGCTAAGATATACCAGGGTTGCCTTCCGGCTATTCTGCCGGACCGCCTGGATTGTATCCTGCAGCGGTTGCACCTTCATCAACATACCCGGACCACCTCCGTAGGGCCGGTCATCTACCGTTCGATGACGGTCGCTGGCGTAATCCCTTGGATTCCAGCAATTAAGCTCTAATAAACCCTGGTCTGCGGCTCTTCCGACTACACCACAACCAACCACCGCTTTAACCAGTTCCGGAAACAGCGTGATGACATCTACTCTCATGCTGGCGGCCTGCTAGTAATCTGGCTTCCAGTCAACTACGATCCGCTTATTGGGCAGATCGATTTCCCTGACTATCTCATCCAGCACAAATGGTATCAGACGCTGCCTGTCTCCGTGTAGTACCATGACATCGTTGGCACCGGTTTCCATCATCGATTCGACAGTACCCAGTGGCTCGGACTCCAGTGATTCTACTTCCAGTCCGATTAGATCTGCCCAGTAATACTCACCTTGTTCCAATTTTGGTAACTGCCGGGGTAAAATATATATCTTACTACCGATCAGCTCCGTGGCCAGGTCTCGATCCTCGATCCCGGCGAGTTGGGCAAGGACATTCTTTCCCTGAAGCCGTCCTTTTACTTCGACTGTTTTTATCTGGTCACCCGTTTTTATCTGCCACGGGCTATAGCTCAATATGTTTTCTCGAGGACTGGTATCAGAAAAAACCTTTACCCAGCCTTTTAATCCCTGGACACCGATAATGCGTCCAACACAGATCGATTCATCCTCGTGTTGGTACATATCGGATGCGGACCACCCTAAGCCGCTTTTCGGGATACCTTGATAAGACTTGCTACCCGATCACTTATTTGGGCGCCCTTTGAAACCCAGTAATCAAGGCGATCATGGTCAAGACGAAGTTCTTCTTCCTGCCCGCGTGCCTGTGGGTTAAAGAATCCTACACGTTCAATGTATCGACCGTCCCTGGGGCTGCGGCTGTCACTGACTACCACATGATAGAATGGACGCTTCTTGGAACCGCCGCGAGCCAAACGAATTGAAACCATAAAAAAACCTCTAAATGTCACCAGACAACAGGATAGCGCTGACCCAGAGGTCAGGAGACCGCGTATTGTACCTAAAAATATCTGCCTGTGAAGCCCATCTAGCTTCTTTTTTCTAACAATATCCTACTAATAAATGGCTATGAAAATGTGAATTTGTCGTGAGAGCAAGCGATACGGCGCTCCAGAAGCACTGCGCGGACAACTGCATGGATGTTGCGGGCGGCGCTCCGTCGGTTCGGCGCCCCGAAGGTAGAACGACGCAGGAAGCCAAAGTGGAGAACCGCAGTGTATGTGTGAATACATGAGGATCGACCGGGCTGGCGTACCAGCATGGCGATTATGTACAGGGACGTACTGTATGCCGATTTTGCAGCGGTCCGGCGTTCCGGAGCATTAATCGGTGACGCCGCTATCGCCGCAAAAGCGCGTTTTATAGCTAATTATTTAGAATGGCATTCCTGGCGGCATTTTCCCCTTCAACCCCCGCATCATATTGCTCATACCTCTCTTTCCGCTCATTTTCTTCATCATTTTCTGCATTTGTTTATGCTGCTTGAGCAGGCGATTGACATCCTGGATTTGGGTG
>JAPUFZ010000277.1 GCA_027293245.1 Gammaproteobacteria bacterium | reverse complement strand
TATCCTGGGGACAGGCCGATAGACAGATGACCATGTTCATTTCTGCGCGCAGCACGATGTAGTCACCCTTTTTAGCGTCCGGCGGATTAGGCTTAATCACCCCATCAGCCTCCACGGGCGTGTTTTGCCACAGGTTAAATGGTGAGGGTAGCTCGATCGGTTTCATGCCGATCTCGACCATTGCCTCCCAGAAATTATCAGTACAGTTGCGGTGATACTCCTTGCAACCGAGCAGCTGGTAACGGTAGCGATCGCAGGCTGCGAGCAGGGTATCGTGGGTACCGCTGGCCGAATCCTCCATGATCTTCAATATAGGCCGTCGCTGGTTGGTCACCATGGTATCGCCATTACGCGGGTAAACCCTTTCGATAGCGACCCTGCAGTGTTCCATGGACATGAACTCACCCATGTTCTCGACATTCAGCGCCCAGCAATCAACCACCTGGGTAGCGTGCGTATTGATGACTTTTACGCGCTGTCCTTTTTTGACGAAGGCCGCCTTGGCGTGGCGTGCGGGAATCGTATTGCGTTGAACTGGAACTGATGTCGCGGGTTTAGCCATGGTTTGAATCTCCGATTAAGATTTCCATCGATAGGCTGCTGTCTGCATCTGTCTTGTTGGTGCAAACCAGGTTTCAGGTAAATAGAACTAATACGCCAGTATAACCCGATAACCGATACGCCGGGTCAGGCAAGATTTACCTGGCGTTAACCCTGAAAGAAACCAGTTTATTGACCTACCTGGATTCAGATAACATCAAGAGATCGTTTGAAAGCATTGGTTGCAAATGGGTCAACTATTCATTACACATATCTTTAAAATTGGATCAATCGAGCAGGCAATTCAACAGAAAATTCTAAGAGATTCAAAATATGATTATTGAAAACTGAAAGGATATAATGAGGGTCGTAAAATACATTGTACCCTGTACTAAATAGTACTTGCGCTAATTTTGCCGATGCCCGGAGTACAAGTTATGCCATCAATATGCAGTTACTGTCTTTGAAAAATTCACCTGCCAGGTTAGTCATAATTGTCTTTCTTTTCATGGGCCTTAGCGCCTGTGATCGGATTACCAACCAGTCTCACAAAGTAGATCAGAATTCTGGCAAGGCGCGCAGTGCTCGACCTGACCATGCAGTAGAAATCGTTGTTGTCTCCAGACAGGCCGTGCGTATCAAGCGAACCCTTATCGGTACCCTGGAAGCCCCTCGTACCGTGCACATTCACAGCGAACAGTCTGGACGTATTATAAAATTACCCTATTACGAGGGTGATAAAGTAAAAAAAGGTGACCTGTTGGTAAGCCTGGACGATGCCATACTTCGTGCCAATCTCAAGAAAACTGTAGCCACGCGCAAACAGGCCGAAGTCGACATGAATCGCCTGCAAAAATTGGCGAAGAGCATTCTCGCTGCTGATGATCTACTGGCCCGTGCAGCCACTTCGGTTGAACTCGCCAGGGCAGAGGAGACCTTACAGCGTACCCTGCTTTCGCGCACCGTAATCAAGGCGCCGTTTAAAGCTGTGATCAGCGCGCGTCTGAAAGAACCCAGCGATATTGTGGCTATGAATGAACACATTTTAACGCTGTTCGATCCCGATTATATGACTGCTTCGATCAGGGTACCCGAGCAACTGCACAGCCGGGTCTCGGTGGGTGATACGGTTAAAGTGCGTATCGACAGCCTGGGAGACAGTAGTTTTCAGGCTAAAATACTGCGGATTCATCCGGTAGTCGATGCCCAGACCCGCCAGGGTACAATTGAGATTCGCCTCGACCCGGTACCCAGGGGGTCACATCCCGGCCAGCTGTGTCGGGTTACCCTGGAAACTGCCGAAACACCTCGCCGGCTAATTCCGCTCAATGCTCTTCGATTCGACAGTCAGGGCAGTTTTGTCTATCGACTGAGTAATGAGTCGAAGGCCTTGCGTACAGCGGTTACTATCGGGCTACAAATCGGTGAATCGATTGAAATTATAGATGGTGTGAACGATGGCGATCAAATTGTTGCAAAGGGCTTTCTCGGTCTCAAGTCAGGCAGCACGGTACGCGTAGTGAAACCTGTTGATCAGGTCTCGTCAATAACGATCGATAACCCGCCGGCATAGGTATGTCAGCCATGCAACAGCGATTTCGAAGTGGCGGGCTGGCAGCCTGGTCGATCCGCCATCCTATCGGGGTATCCATGCTGGCACTTGCAATAGTGGTGCTAGGACTTGGCTCATTGCAGCGCCTGGGCATTAACCTGTTGCCGGATCTGATTTATCCTGAGGTACGGGTGCGCATCAATGACCCGGGCGTACCGGCACGTATCATGGAAGACCGGGTCACACGCCAGCTGGAAGAACAGCTTGCGATCACTGAAGGCGCGGTCCAGGTGCAATCTAATTCTACCGAGGGCCGTAGTTCCGTTGACCTGAGCTTTCCTTACGGTACCGATATCAACCTCGCATTGCGTGATGCCAGCACCCGACTCGACCGTGCAAAACGCTTTCTACCCGATAGCATAGACCCACCGGTCATCTACAAACGCGATCCCGCACAAATTCCAGTACTGGAAATGGTAGTCAGCTCTACGGACCGCGATCCTGTGGCCCTGCGTAGCTGGGTGGACTATACCTTCGCCAAATGGTTTTTAAATCTACCTGGGGTGGCCGCTGCGGAAATCGGTGGAGGTCTGATTCGCGAGATACAGGTGGTGATAGATCAGGAGCGACTGAGCGCGTTCGGTTTTACCATAGCGGATGTCTCGACCATGCTGCGCAGTGAAAACCTCGATAGTCCGGGCGGTAGGCTGCAAACTGCCAACCGCGAAATCAGCGCGCGCACCTCGGGGCGATTTCAAAGTGTGGCTGATATGTCGGCACTACCGATGTGGAAAGACAATCAAACCGACACAGGACTGCGCCTCGAAGATGTGGCCAGGGTGATGGATATCCATGGCGACGAAAAACTGCGAATTCGTTTAAATGGCATTCCAGGCATCAAGCTGTCTATCCAGAAACAGCCCACTGCGAATACAGTGGCAGTGGTGGATGCAGTCAGGGCGCGCCTCGACTGGTTGCGAAAGCAGGGTCTAATTCCTGGGGATATCCATGTCGATCGAGTCGGCGACCAGTCAACCTATGTACGGCACGCGCTACGAAATGCTTCCCTGGCGGCACTTTCCGGCGCGGCCCTGGCGATGCTGGTGGTGTTCTTGTTCCTCGGCAGTCTACGGCGTACGCTTATTATTGGCACAGCTATCCCACTTGCGATTCTGGTGACTTTCGTAATCATGGATTTAGGTGGTCTGACTTTAAATATCATGACACTCGGCGGCCTCGCCCTGGGTATAGGTCTGCTGGTGGATAACACTATCGTCATGCTGGAAAACATCACCCGTCATCAACGACAGGGGGAAAGCGATCTAGAAGCACCAATCAACGCGGCCCGGGAGGTCAATAGTGCCGTGGTTGCTTCTACCTCAACCAATCTCGCCGCGGTATTGCCATTCCTGTTTATCGGCGGCCTGGTGGGACTGCTGTTTCGCGAGCTAATCATCACAATATCGGCGGCCATAGTCGCTTCCCTGTTTGTCGCCCTGACCCTGGTACCGGCACTGGGGGCACGCGTAAATGATGCTGGCAGCAATCCCTTGCAACGATTGATGGATGCACTCGTGGGCGTAATACAACGTGGTTACACAAGGCTCACGCGGGTTTTGTTGCGGCTGCCGTGGTTGCCGCCATTGTTGCTGATCCCGATGTTGGTGTTTACCTTACCGGTGTATCTCGAGGGCAAACATATATTCCTGCCTGCGATGGACGAAGGCGAGATATCGGTGCGCCTGACCGGTGAAGCGGGTATGCGCCTGGATGAAACCGACGGCATTATCGTTCGCCTGGAAAACCTGTTTCTGGCACAAGCGGACGTGTTGACTGTGTTCACTTCTTCCGGTGGCCGTATATTTGGTCGATCAGAACATCTGGCAAGCAACACGGGTTCGATTGACCTGAGACTTGTGCCGCTTCGGCAGCGCCATCGCAGCAGCCAGCAATGGGTTAGGGATATGCAAAAAGAAGTCACCGCGATGCAGCTCACCGGAATTCGGGTCCGCATGCGCGTGCGCGGCATTCGCGGCGTGCGTGTTAGTTCGGGGGACGACGATCTCAGTATCCGGGTACAGGGCCCGGAGGTCGATGTATTGACGGCGATTGGCGAAGAAATCACCAGCCGACTCGAAGGTACCAAAGGACTGAGTAATTTACGTCACAGTTATGAAGAGACCCGTAACGAGGTGTCGGTTGTTATCGATCGACAGCGGGCCGCAGACCTTGGTATTCGAGTCGATGATATCGGCCTTAGCTTACGCGCCGCGCTGGATGGCCTGGTGGTGTCGGATTTCATCGAGGGTGATCGCCAGTACGATGTACGCCTGCGCCTGCCACGCACCGAATTTCGGTCACCTGATGATCTGGGCAATATCATCGTGGGTTTGCATCAGGGTCATCCTGTGCGCCTGCGCAGCGTTGCCAGTGTCAATTTCAATCCTGCACCAGCCAGTATCTTACGCGATAATCAACGCCGTATCGTCGAAGTAACCGCTTCTCTATCCTCCGATACAGGCCCCGAGCAGGCCATGGAACTGGTTAACCAGCGGCTGGTCGGTCTGACTCTACCAGAGGGTTATAGCCTCTACGACGGGGGTGAAATCAAGACATTGCAGGAAGGCAGACGCATGGGGTATGTGCTATTGGGCCTGGCGATATTCCTGGTCTTCGTGGTCATGGCCGTGCAATACGAATCGCTTCGCAATCCACTGGTCATCCTGATCAGCATTCCATTCACCTCGATTGGCGTCGCTGCCGGAATTCACTGGCTGGCTTTGCCCATATCGATGCCGATTTGGTTAGGGCTAATTATGTTGGCAGGTATAGTGGTAAACAACGCTATCGTTCTGGTCGAACAGATAGAAGTCGAACGAGAAAATGGACTGGAATTGATCGAGGCCATAGTCGAAGGAGCGAGGTTACGCCTACGCCCGATTCTGATGACCTCATTGACAACCGTTGTGGGCATGTTGCCGCTGGCGATTGGTTTCGGCGAAGGATCAGAGATGTTGCAACCCCTGGCAGTAGTAATCGTCTGGGGTCTGAGCTTTTCCATGCTGGTAAGCCTGGTTCTGGTGCCCGCGGTTTACCGCATGTTGCATCATGGCCATGCCAATACGACGATTACTTCAAATTCAGCTCCTGCCAGGGCGATCTAACTGGCCCGAAACCCATGGTATTTCGATGGGTAACGAAGACCGAATCAAGAGGAATCAACGAAACGCAGAAGATAGCTATCACAATTACCATGTCATCGTGCCACTCATAGGGTAACTGTTTGAAAATCATGAAGAATGGTGCCCAGGGGCGGGATCAACCGGTCCGCG
>JAPUFZ010000276.1 GCA_027293245.1 Gammaproteobacteria bacterium | reverse complement strand
AGGTCCTTGAAGGTTGTGATCTGGCTTCGGTCTACGCCGTTGCGATCGGCGATGTCTTCGAACTGGGAGCGATGGTCGAACGCCAACGCACAGACTTCTGGCCAATGTCGTGGTCGGGTTGTGGCATGGTGGATATGATTTAACGTCGGATCAAGGCGCAACGGCTCCGTGGCGCTACCTTTTTCGATGAACTGGGCCATCTCGTCCCAGGATGGGATCGCCGGCGCACAACCATGGCGCGAAACTACCATGGCACCGCAGGCATTGGCATACTGACAACAACGCTCCCAGGGTTCTTCACGTAACCATCCGCGCAGCAACCCACTCATAAATGCGTCACCCGCGCCCAATGTATTGAATACCTTTACTGAAAAACCGGGTCCCTTGATACCCTGTTCCAGATCGTCTGGAATTTCTCCGGTAAAAACCACGCAACCCAACGGACCTCGCTTCAGGGCGATCACCGCCGAAGATAACTCGCGGATGTGGCGCAATGCCTGCCTGGTATCAGTGCTGCCACCAGCAATGTGCACTTCCTCCTCCGTGCCTACTACCAGGTCGCAATCTGGTAAAATGGATTGCAAACCAGCGGTAACTTCCTGGTTGGCAACAAAGCGTTCTTCTCCGGCTTCGTGGCCTGTCAGGCCCCACAGTACAGGCCGGTAATCGATGTCCAGTACCACACGCGTCCCTGCACTAACGGCATAGCGCACCGCGGCATGGCTGGCTGCTGCAACATTTGGTCTAGAAAAGTGGGTCCCGGTGACTACTACTGCCTTTGCCGAGGCGATGAATGCCGCATCGATATGCTCTTCTTCGAGCGCCATATCCGCACAATTTTCGCGATAAAAAATGTGGGGGAAAGTTTCACTGTCGCGAATACCCAGAATTACGAGGGCGGTTAAGCGCTTCGGATCGGTACTTACATGGGAAACGTCCACGCCTTCGGCCGCCAGTGTCTGGCGAATAAAACGGCCCATCGGCTCATCTCCGACGCGGGTGATAACCGCCGATTTGAGTCCCAGGCGCGCCGTCCCTACCCCGATATTAGTGGGGCAGCCGCCGACATACTTGGCAAATGATTGCATCATTTCTAGCGGACCACCCACCTGTTCGCCGTACAGATCTACCGATGATCGGCCCAGGGTAATGACATCCAGGGTGCGCTCAGCCACGAACTTTCTTTCCGCGGTGATTGCTGGCGACCAGGCGATGGCCCAGGCCTACGACCAGGCTTTGCGCCAGGCACATGGGAGCAACCAACGAACGAAATGCCTTTTCTTCCTGTTGCTTTATTCCGAATGAGACCGAAGCTTCCAACGCAATCGGACTGATCGCGCTATCGGTGATACTCACGGTCGTAACACCGCGTTGATGTTGCTCAGCTAACAATTCGACCACCGTGGGCGAGTAGGGTGGAAAACTCACCCCGATCACTGCATCGTCCAGTTTTATATTCCGTGCCTGCTGGCTGATCATCCCACCCACGCCGTCCAGTAAATATACGCTCCGCTCCAGTTGGCCGATGGCGTAAGTAAGGTAAAATGCAACCGGGAAGGCACGTCGTTCGGCCAGTACATAAATGTTTTTCGCCTTGGCCAGCAACTTGATTGCCCGGTCGAGGTCCCCGCTTGTAGTGTGATCACCCAGTAGCTGTAGCGCATGTATGCTTTCTTCCACCGAGTCCGCCAGCACCGCCGCGGGAGCGGCTCCAGCACCTTCACTTTGGCGGCGCAATGTTTCGATGCGGTCGCGGTAATTTTCCGAGCGGGTGAGCAGAACTGTGCGAAACACTTGCTGCATATCGCTGAAGCCGTCAAATTCGAGGGACTGGGCGAAACGCACCATGCTCGATGGCTGTACGCCAGCGCGCCGAGCGATGACGGCTACTGTTTCCAGGGCCATATCTTCTGGGTATTCGAGGACAAATCTGGCGATTTTCTGTAGTTGCCGACTCATCGACGGATAGTGGTCGGCAATCGCATCCTTGAGCTCATTGAAGGTCCGCGGTGCCGTGACGGTTGTATCTCCGTTATTCATCTGCTCAGACCCCCAATATAGTTAAATGAATATTAATTCTAATACTTGACAAAGAATGAATATTCATTCTATTATGCATTCAAGAATAAATATTTACAAACAATAAATTTTCTGAGCGAGGAATATGAACAAGAAGATCGGTTTTATCGGCGTTGGGATGATGGGGCATGGTATCGCCAAAAATCTACTCGAAAAAGGTTTTCCTGTCACTGCAATGGCGCATCGTAACCGTGCACCGCTAGAGGATCTACTCCAGAAAGGCGCAGGGGAAGCCTCGACACCATTCGCCATAGCCGAATCTTCCGACGTCATTATTCTCTGTGTCACCGGTTCACCTGAGGTCGAACAGTGTATGTATGGTGACGACGGTATTATTGCCGGCTGCCGCTCCGGATCGATTGTCATTGATTGTTCCACCGCCGAACCTACATCCACCGACCGCATTGCCGCGGATTTGAAAGCGAAGGGAGTGACACTGGTCGATGCCCCACTCGCTCGCACTCCAGTGGAGGCCGAGGAAGGTCGTTTGAATACTATGGTTGGTGCCGATGACAAGGCGTTTGATGAGGTCAAGCCAATTCTTGCTGCGTATTGCGAGAACATATTCCATGTCGGTGGCCCGGGTGCCGGCCACAAGGTTAAACTGATAAATAATTTTCTTGCGATGAGCCAGGCGGCATTGACCGCCGAGGCTCTCTGCGCCTGCGGAGCCACAGGAGTCGACCCGCGCAAGTTTTACGATGTCATTAGTGCTGGTGGTGTTAACAGTCCAGTATTTCAAATGATAGTGAGCAATGCCCTGGAAGGTGATTATTCCGGTCTGAAGTTCAGCCTTGCTAACGGTGAGAAAGATCTTCGTTACTACAACCGCATGACCGAGGCGGCAGGCTTGACCAATTCTCTGGGGCGAAATCTCCACCACACGTTCGTCCAGGGAATGAAGTTGGGTTTTAGTGAAGGATATGTAGGCTCGTTAATAGAGGCGCAGGCCAAACTTAACAATGTCGAAATCATTGGCAAATAAATTCGAGCACGGGGAGTGTGAGGGACACCCCGATAGCCTAAATCTGAAAAGCAATAGGCGCTCTATTTAAATCCCGTATGTCCCACGAGTAATTATGAGGAAAAAACATTATGAGCATTCAACAAGCAGGACTATCTAAAAAAACCGGGCCAATGCACCGGGCAATAATCGGTATCGCGGCTGCGATGCTGGGTGCCTACGTCGCTCAGGTATCGGTAGCAGCGGCCGGTACGGGCCCAATCGTCATAGGTATCACTTCTGATGCCAGCGGTCAGTACGCCAATAGCGGCGCCTCGGATCGTCGTGGCATGAAGATGGCAATCGCCGAATTCAATGCCAAAGGTGGTGTGCTCGGTCGCAAGATCGAGTTTATTCATATCGACACGGAAACTACGCCGGCTACTGGCAGTCGCGTGGCTGAGCGTCTGATTTCCCGCGATAAGGTGTCATTCATGATCGGCGCGGTAAGCTCCGGCGTGGCCAATGCTATATCGCAGGTAGCACAGAAAAATGGAGTAATTTATCTCAATACCAACTCCAGCTCACCGACCGAGTCGGGGAAAAACTGCCATCGCGTCAAATTCGTCTGGGACGGTAATGGCGCCAACTTTGCACAGGCTGCGGTGTCCAACGCCATAGACTCTTATGGTACAAAGTGGCAACTGGTTACCAACGACTACGTCTGGGGTCATAACACCGCAAGCGCGACCAAAGCACTGGTGGAAAAAGCCGGTGGCAAAATCATTGGTGAAATCCTGGTACCTCAGGGTACCCGCGACTTCTCGTCGATCTTACTGAAAATCCAGCAGGACAAGCCCCAGGTAGTAGCGGCCGCGGTTGGTGGCGATGATCAGAAAGCCTTGCGCCAGCAGGTTGCTCAACTCGGTATGGGTCAGAACCCTGCCTGGATCAATAATCAGCAGGATTGGCCGGATGTCTATGGTCTTCCGACGGACAACCTGTTCGGCGTGTTTGGCACTACCTGGTACTACAAGTTAGATCTGCCAGGAGTGATCGATTTCGTGGCCAGATACCAGAATATGTATCCCGACACCA
This sequence comes from Gammaproteobacteria bacterium, assembly GCA_027293245.1. Classification (GTDB taxonomy): domain Bacteria; phylum Pseudomonadota; class Gammaproteobacteria. The sequence continues at coordinate 5,845 of JAPUFZ010000276.1, read as the reverse complement.
AGATGAAAGTGCCCGGTAACGTTTTTTACAACGGTTATATGGCAACCCACTCATTATTGAGTGCCATCGAGGCTGCTGGTACCACTAACAACCACGCGGTCATCAAGCAGCTCGAACAACTCAAGGTTTCGGCCGCCGACCGGATGCAGCACCACGACGCGTTTATGAATCCCAAAACCCATCAAATGCAGCAAACCGTTTACCTGGCAACCGCCAATGTCGGTAGCTCAGATAAGGATGACATGTTTAAAATCGTCAGCAACAGCGCGCCAATGAAAGTGGCTGACGCCAAAGCTGAAGCAACCTGCAATCTGGAGTCTTTCGCAGACACCCCCGTTTACGAGCCTTAATCGGCTGTTGATTGCAAAGTTTGCGCAGATAAACAAGGTAGCGCCTGGCGGAACCTAACCGCCAGGCGTGATACCCGATTGATAACCCGCGATTTAACCCGATACCCTCATGGATTTCCTGATCAATCTGACACCGCATCTGGTCAACGGAATTGCGCTTGGCCTGTTATTTGCCCTGATAGCACTCGGATTCATGCTGATTGTCGGAGTTATGGAAGTCATCAACCTGGCCCATGGCTCGCTGTTCGCATTGGGTGGATATTTTGCGATGATGATAATAGGCGTGGAGCCAGGCTGGTTTGGGCCCCTGGGTGATTGGTATGTTGGTTTGCCAGCAGGTGCTCGTTACAGTTTCGCCCTGGTGCTGGGGCCCATAGCGGTGGGCTTAGTTGGAATGCTACTGGAGCTGTGCCTGCGCGGTACCTATGGGAAAGACCCTCTATTTGGCTTGTTACTTACATTCGGTGCCGCAATGGTGATCGAAGAGCTAATTCGGATTGGCTGGGGATCGGGCGAACAGTTCCTGCAAACACCCCCTGCGATTAGCGGCGCCTTTATCTGGAATGGGTTGATCTGGTCCACCTATCGCTTCTTCGCGGCAGGATTTTCGGTCGCCGCCATTATCCTGGTGTGGTTGTTCCTTGAGCGTACACCTTACGGTGCAATCATCAAGGCGGGGGCGCACGATAGTGAAATGGTGCGAGCCCTGGGCATCAACTTGAGTCAACTACGACTGTATGTATTTGCATTTGGAGTCGCCCTCGCGGCCCTGGCTGGCATTATCATGGCACCAATCTGGGGTTTGCGTCCACACGTCGGAGTGGATGCGGTTATCCCTGCATTTCTAATTATTGTGCTCGGTGGTGTTGGCAGTTTTGTGGGTGCGGTAATCGCCGGTGTGCTGGTCGGACTGACTGTGGGAATTACCGGTGCCTATGCATCGGAATGGTCACTGATGTCGATGTATCTGCTGCTCATTGTAGTCATCACTTTTCGTGCCAGAGGGTTGTTTGGCAAGAAAAGCATGTTGGAGAACTGACTCGATGAATAACAATACCGGGTTCGGTGCCTGGATCACTCGTCCGATGCTGATCACTTTCGCCATACTGGTCAGTTTGCCGTTCTGGATCGATAGCGTCGGTCTCTACCAGTACCTGGGCGTGGAAATCGTGATCTGGATGGTCTACGCCCTCGGATTCAACCTGTTACTAGGGTACACAGGCCTGCCCTCATTCGGGCACGGCGCCTATTTCGGTATCGGCGCCTACGCTTTTGGACTGTCACAATTACATATCACCGAAAGTATCTGGCTCGGACTAATCTGCGCCATTCTTTTTGCCGCGCTCGGCGGGGCTATCGTCGCGGCATTCCTGTCGCACCGGCGAGGTATTTACTACGCGTTGCTGACCATCGCGTTCGGCCAGGTATTCTGGTTTCTGTCGATAAAATGGCACACTGTTACCGGAGGCGAAGACGGTCTGTTGAATATCCCACGGCCGGACCTGAACATTGGATTTGCCAGCTTCAGCCTGAGTAGCAATGAGGCTCTGTATTACTTTGTACTGGCGCTTTTCGTGGTAGTGGTGATCGGACTGTGGCGCCTGGTCCATTCTCCGTATGGAACAGTGATCAAAGCCATCAAGCAGAACGAAATGCGTACCGGGTTTATCGGCTACAACGTTTGGCTATACAAATGGTCGGTCTTCACTCTGTCAACGGCGCTCGCCGGTCTGGCTGGCGGGATGTTCGCGATGGCCCAGGAGAGCGCCTACCCCGATGTGATGAGTTTACATGCATCCGGTTTCATCGTAATGATGGTGCTTATTGGTGGCGGTATGGTCAGTTTCTGGGGTCCAGTGATCGGAGCTGCCGTGTATTTCCTGGCGCGTGATCTGCTTGGATCGGCCACCGAGACCTGGCTGCTGTGGTATGGGCTGATGTTTATGGCTATGGTGATGTTCAAGCCCGAGGGCATTGCCGGTGCATGGCAGGGATTTATCAAACGTGGCGATGCATCTACTGACGGGGATAAAAAACCGGTCACCCGGTAGAAAATGCCATGGCACTTTTTGAAGCACAACATTTACACAAACGATTTGGTGACCGGGTAGTACTCGAAGAAATCAATCTTTCATTCGAGGCCGGTCAACTCAGTGGCATCATGGGCCCAAACGGCGCCGGTAAGACCACCTGTTTCAATGTCCTGACCGGCCGCTATAAGCCTGATCGTGGCAAGGTACTTTTCGATGGTCAGGATATCACCGGGATGACGCCGCGTGCCATCGCTCGCAAGGGCATATCGCGATCGTTTCAGATTATGAATTTGTTCGATGACTTCAGCGTAATTGAAAATGTACTGATTGCTGTGCCGCAGGTGCGCGACCGCGGATTTAACATGACTCGCCGCGTGGCCGCCGACGTTGCTGCGATGGACAAGGCGGCGGTGGTACTCGAACAGGTCGGTTTGCAAGACAAGGCTTACGAAAATGCCGGCAGCCTGCCCTACGGGGATCGCCGAGCCCTGGAAATCGGTGTGGCGCTGGCCACTGAACCACGCCTGCTATTTTTGGATGAGCCCACCTCGGGACTCGGAATCGATGCCACCGCCCGCCTGTCCGAGCTCATACTCGAGCTCAAGCACGCCTATACAATAGTGATCATCGAACACGACATGAAGTTTCTGTTTGGGCTCGCGGACAATATCGCGGTTATTCACTGGGGCCAGGTCATCACCCGTGGTACGCCGGATGAATTGCGCGCCAACAAGTGGGTACAATCGTCCAACCTGGGAAAGCTGGCGTGATCCTCGATATCGACTCCATAGAGACCTTCTACGGTGAGACCCAGGCGTTGTTCGGCCTGTCGCTGAATGTTGAAGAAGGCGAGGTAGTTGGGCTGCTCGGACCCAATGGTGCTGGCAAGACCACGACACTTCGGTCAATTCTGGGACTAACCCCAGCTAGTATTGGACGGATTGAATTCGACGGTGTCGACATAACCCACGAGGCCACGCACAAGATTACCCGCGCCGGTGTAAGCTGGGTCCCAGACGACCGCCGCATATTTCCGACCCTGACGGTGGAGCGTAACTTGTCGATAGCCGCCAAAAAAACACGCTTTCGAGAATGGAATATGGGTGAAATGTTCGAGATATTCAGCCCGCTGGAGTACCTGCTGCATCGAGAGTGTGAAAACCTCTCCGGCGGTGAAATGCAGATGACAGCGATCGCTCGAGCGTTGCTTGGATCGCCGGGATTAGTGTTATTTGACGAGCCGTCGCAAGGCCTGGCGCCAAAGATCGTTCAGGATGTTATGCAAACCATTACCCGCCTCAAGCAAGAAGGTATTGCGGTGCTGGTGGTGGAGCAAAATGCACTCAGCGCCCTCGAAGTCTGTGACCGGGTGTACGTTATGGATATGGGTCGGATCGTTCATCATGGCCCGGCGCGTACACTGCTCGAAGATGACGCCAAGCGTATCAGCCTGTTAGGAATATAGATAATGAGTGTGCCATTTCTCGAGGTTGATAATCTGCGCAAAGAGTATTCGCGCGGCCTGATCAATAAACGAATCACCTTCTCGCTGGAAGCAAACTTTAGCATCGAGGAACCTGCGATTGTAGGTATGATGGGGCCAAATGGGTCGGGGAAAACCACGCTGTTCGAGCTGATCACCGGCAGCAATTTGCCAAGCTCGGGTCGAGTCATGGTGATGGGGCAGAATATTCACGATGTACGTTACGACGAGCGCGATCGCCTGGCAATCCATTACCACCAGTCTTATCAGGTACGCAGCTTTCACCGCACCCGTCCAAAATTTATGATGCAACCGGCCGACTGCGAATACCCGATGGTGCATTTGTTCGACGAACCGCAATTCAATACCCAGGACGGTTATATTGGTTTTATGCTCGACTTTTTCCGCAAGCTGCGCGGCGAAGGTCGGTTGGTATTCGTTTGCCTGCACCCGAATGAACCGTTTCATCTTAATATCATGCGCGAAGTTTGCGAGCGCTACATTTTTGTCCGTGATGGCAGCCTGACGCTTGCGGATGATTTTGACAAACTCGTTGAACTGGAGCCGGTGCGCGACTATCTTGGCCGCCTCGTCGACGTAGCGTGAGTGTTGGAATCGCCCCGCTTGTGCTTATAATGAATCAATGGTCAGCTCGCCAATCGTGGGCTTCCAGGCGACAACTCTAAAGGTATATTTGATGGGTAGGGTAGAAGGTAAACTGGCGATAGTGACTGGTGCAGCAGGCGTTGTAGGGATGGCGGTGACCCGGGCACTGATCGAGGATGGCCTTCGAGTCGCCATGATTGACCTCGACCAGGGCCGTCTTGATACCCTGGCTACCGAGATTAGTAGCAATGCCATACCCGTGGCTCTCGATATCAGTGACCCCGAGCAAGTAGGCGAGGTATGCGAACGACTGTGCCGAGATCACGGTGAAGTCGAAGTGCTGGTCAACAATGCCGGGCTGCTCACTAACAATAAGGCGGTGGAAACGACAACAGAAGAATGGCGCAAGCTCATGAGTGTAAACCTGGATGGCTGTTTCTACCTCAGCCGAGAATGCCTACCGGGTATGCGCACAAAGCGCTGGGGGCGAATTATCAACATTTGCTCGCTGGCTATGAAAACGGGCGGCCTTACCGCTGGAACCGCATACACTGCCTCTAAAGGCGGCATGGGGGCACTGACATTTTCTCTTGCCCGCGAATGCGCCAGCCAGGGCATTACGGTTAACGGTATTGCGCCGGCCTATATCAAAACGCCGATGGTTACAGAACAGCTGAGCGATGAACAACGTCAGAAATTGTTACGCGACATTCCGGTTGGACGCTTCTGTGAAGCCGAAGAAATTGGCCATGTGGTTCGCTTCCTGACTTCGCCACTAGCAGGATTTATTACCGGTGAAATTATCGATATCAACGGTGGCCTGCATCTCGATTAAGCCCCAACCCAGGAGAATATTTTCGTGGATACCATTACCCCAGAGATCGACTTTACCACTGAGTTGACCGGCCTTTTTGATCTTAGCGGCCAGGTTGCATTTGTTCCGGGTGGATACGGCGGCATCGGCGAGGCCATCGCCTGGGGTCTGGCATTGCATGGTGCCAAAGTAATAGTGGCAGGGCGTAGCCTCGAAAAAGCCCAGCTGCTCGCAAAAAAAATAAGTGCTGCTGGTTTCGGTGCCGAAGGCATGGCTATCGACGTGGAATCGGTTGATGCGATTCGCGACGGTGTTGACCAATTAGCCGATCAGTTCGGTGGTATAGATATCCTGATGAATTGTGTCGGTATCCAGCGCGAAGAACCGTTGCTGGATGTCACCGAAGAAGCCTACGACGAAGTTTATCGGATCACTCTTAAATCGGCCATGTTTCTTGCACAGGCTGTCGCCGGGCATCAGATCTCCGCTGGAAAGGGTGGTCGCCAGGTTCATTTACTATCAGTACGCTCACAACTCGGTATCCGCAATCGTGGCTACT
>JAPUFZ010000275.1 GCA_027293245.1 Gammaproteobacteria bacterium | reverse complement strand
GCAAAAACAAAAGCAGGTCGAACAAAAAGCGGTGGTTGCGCAGATAAAACAATTGATAACCCTTAACAAGGTTGATCGTGGAACCGGTGAAATTGCCTATAGTTTCGTTTATAAAAACAGGGTTAGGAAAATATACGTCACCGACACCATCAAGCAGCAACTGAGCCTGGGGCGACTCGCCATCGTCCGACTGGTGCTAAAAAGTGAAACACTGTTTGAAATCGTACCCGCCGCTGTCGCCGTAAAAATCGCCCAACGTGATGAACAATTGGTGGTACAGCTTAACCTGGCTACCGACAAGAGTGAAAATCAAGATGACCAGTATGCTGATTACCAGATCCCTGACGATCTGACCTGGTAACCAGCCGAAAGCTTCTAATGCTAAAGCATGCCCTAGGTAACAATGGCCTCATGGTATCGGCAATCGGTTTCGGTTGTGCCTCCCTGTCGTCAGCTTATGGGCCATCCGACGATAAGGATTCGGTAAAAACCCTCCAGCATGCCATTGATGCAGGGGTCAGCTTGCTCGACACCTCGGATGCCTATGGTAATGGCCATAATGAAACCATCGTCGGCCAAGCTATCAAGGGACGGCGCGATAAAGTAATCCTGTGCAGCAAATTTGGTAACAAACGAGGTCCGGGCGGCGAACGTCTCGGTGCCGATGGGCGACCGCAACAGGTGATCGCATCCTGTGAGGCAAGCCTGGTACGCCTCGGGGTCGAGACTATCGACCTCTACTACCAGCACCGTGTTGACCGGAAAGTCCCGGTCGAAGAAACCTTCGGTGCGGTATCGCAACTTATCGAACAAGGCAAGGTCCGATTCGCTGGTATCTGCGAGGCCGGGGCCAACACCATTCGACGAGCGCATGCTATTCAACCCCTGTCTGCGCTGGAGAGCGAGTATTCTCTGTGGAGCCGCCACCTGGAAGCACTAATACTGCCAACCTGCCGGGAACTCGGTATCGGGGTCGTCGCCTATTCGCCGCTCGGGCGAGGTTTTCTCACCGCGACCATCCGCTCGACTAAAGACCTATACCCGGGAGAGCGGCGCCACGATCACCCGCGTTTTTTCCCTGATAATATCGCGCGAAATATCCACCTGCTAGACGTTATCGAGCAGGTTGCCAGCGAGAATGATGCAACCCCGGCACAGGTGGCTCTTGCCTGGTTGCTCGCGCGCGGTGACGATATTGTACCGATCCCGGCAACCCGCTGGGCGTCGCATATCGATGAAAATATCGCTGCGCTCAGGCTGCAATTAGATTCAGGGCAGCTCGAATTGCTTGAGCAGGCTTTCCCACCGGGTGTCACGGCGGGAGCCCGCTACCCTGAAAAGCAGATGGGCAACATGGGGCTCTGATTTTTGACCCCCGCGCAAAATCGGGATGGATTGCTGCCTCGATATGATAGAATCATCGGGCGCTGGTGCGGGTCTATGATCAACCTGTTAATACAGTTGTAGAGCGCACCAGGTATAAGTAATAGCAATAATAATCACCCAGGAGTTCAGAATGAAACCATCTAACCTAAATCAATTATTCATTGCAATTGCGGCCCTTTTATTGGCAGGCATACAACCGGTAATGGCTGAGAACGTGAAAATTACGCCCCTTGGAAGCAACCACGGCGAGTTCTGTCAGTTAGATCGGGCAATGGTGCTGGAGGACCCGGATGGCACCCGCATTCTATATGACCCCGGCCGTACAGTGGCAGGACCCGACGATTCCCGGCTGGGCAAAATAGATGCGATACTACTTAGCCATATGCACGGTGATCATATTGGTGACAAACACATTGAAAGTGTCGGTAACGGTGATTGCAAGACCGCAAAATTTCCAGTTAAAGTTCTGCCCAACACCAATCTGGTGAATATCGCACTGGCAAAGGACGCAAAAATAGTCACTGGAAGCGAAATGCCAAAATTCTTTGCGGCCAAACTAAAAGCGCTCGGCGGTAATCCCAAAAATTCACAACTGGTCCGGTTCGGAGCATCGCGCAGGATTGGCGGCGTAACCATCACCACCGTACCGGCAGTTCATTCAAACGGAGTATCGGGCAGCATGATCGGTGGTGAACTTGGCGACATGCTCAATGCGGCGGGGCTCACTGCTTATGCCGGACCACCCACAGGGTATGTGTTGATCTTCTCTAACGGCCTGGCGGTGTATTTATCCGGTGACACAGGTGTCACGGCGGAACAGGATACCGTAGTTCGTAAACTTTATAACGCAAAACTGGTGGTGATGAATATAGGCGACACCTACACCACCGGACCCGAAGAAGCGGCCTGGGTAATTAATAATTTGATCAAACCTGCTTCCGTCATCCCCTCGCACGCCAATCAGCCTTCAACCAGTGGCGGCAAGGTGATCTCGGGCACACGGGCAGACCAATTTATCAAGGCAAGCAAGGCAAAAGTTTACCTGCCTTTAAGCGGTCGTACCATGGCATTCAACAATAAGGGCAAATGTGTCGAGGGTTGCTAGCTGGTAACTAGTAAGCCTGTCCGAATCAGCAATAATCAGCCCGCGGGTTTCGCTGAGTTTTAGCCGACACCCGCGCTTTGCTTCACGGATTGGCGATTGGCGATGACCCCGAGAACAATCCCCGCGACTGCTGTCAGACCTATGACGACGCCAAATGGATCAGGCGTATTGTCATGAAACACACTGACCATTGTGGCGATAATGCCCGACTGTCCGATTTCGACACAGCCATAAACAGAAGCCGCGCTACCGGCCGACATCTCGACCGCCGACATGGCCTTTGATGGCGCGACCGCGAAAATTGGACCGATACCAAAAGCAATGAATAAGTAACCAAAAGCCAGTGTATTAGGCGACAGGCCGCCAATAAAAATAAGGCCAACCACCAGTATTGCACCAATCACCATGACCACCAGGCCCAGGTTTAACACATGTAGAGATTGCCAGGAGTCAACCAGCCGGGTCGCCAACATACTTCCGAGAAAAAATGCCACAACAATTACCGCCTGGTAGTAGCCGAAATGCTGAATCTCGACCCCAAAATAGGAAATCAGGATAAACGGTGCGCCGGTCACAAACGCATATATTAACCCCAGGGCAACACCAGAAAGGGCCCCGTAGGTGATGAATATTCTGTTGCCTGCCACTGACTGGTAATTATGCAATATTGATTTTATCTTTAAGGCATGAGGATCAGGTGTGGTGGACTCGGGTAACAGCAGGTAAATAATAATAGCAGTTAGTACACCCACACCGGCGGTCAGAAAAAAATTATATTCCCAACCAAACAAAACGTGAATATATCCACCCAGAACAGGAGCGATTGCCGGCGCCAGTGCTATCGACATGCCATAGATGGCGAATCCCTTGACCTGTTCTTTCTCGGTAAACAAATCCTTAAAAACCGCCAGGCAGATTACCGCCTCGGCCGCCGCAAAAAAACCCTGTAGGATTCTGGCAATCAGTAGCTGGTCGATGCTTTGCGCTAATCCGCAGGCAATGCTGGCGACTGAAAACAGGGCAATTGACCAGAGGAAAACCGGGCGGCGACCAAATCGGTCCGAGATCGGTCCGTATATTAACTGGGCAATACCAAATATTAGCAGGTTCAGGCTAATGGTCAGTTTCATCAGTTCCGGAGTGGTACCGAAGAAATCGGTTAAATACGGCAGACTGGGCGCATACAGGTCGGTAGACATAATGCTACCCGAGCCTGCTAATACCATTATCGCTAGCACTAGCGAGAATTTATGCGCTACAGGAGGT
>JAPUFZ010000274.1 GCA_027293245.1 Gammaproteobacteria bacterium | reverse complement strand
CGGGTATCGATTTAAAAAACGTGGATCCAGTCCCACCAGTCGCATTAGCTCGATGGTCATTTCACTCTGCGCTGCCTCGTCACCCATTTTGTGCACGATAAAGGGTTCGCGCAAAATATCAAAAATCGTCATGCGTGGGCTCAGCGCACTGAATGGATCCTGAAAGATAAACTGCATTTTACGGCGAAACGCCATCAGTTCCTCTCCATCGAGTGCCCTGATGTCGACCAGATTCCCCCGGTCGTTATACTCGATTTTGCCCGCGTCGGGCGTCAGTGCACGCATGATGATTTTACTCAGGGTGGTTTTACCGCATCCACTTTCACCGACCAGGCCGAAACACTCGCCTTGCTTCACATCGAATGAGACATTGTCAACGGCATGCAGCAGTGAAGTCTTTCTCTTCAACCAGCCACCACTATGAAGCTGGTAAGTCTTGCTGATTTCCTGCACGCGTAAATGCGGTGTTTCGGCTGAGCCTTCAGGCCAGGGAGTTTTATTTTTACCGATAGAACCAATTTTGGAATCGATCTCTCGCACCGGCACCAGGCGCTCGCCCGGCGCCATATCAAATCGAGGCACGGCGTGCATCAAGGCTTTCAAATAAGGGTGCTGCGGTGCGCTGAACAAAGTATCCAGCGGCCCGCTTTCCATTATTTTGCCGTGGTACATCACCACCACCTTATCTGCCATATTGGCGACCACGCCCAGATCATGAGTAATCAGTAACAGCGACATGCCAAGTTCATTCTGCAATTCTTTTATCAGTTTCAGAATTCGTGCCTGGATGGTGACGTCGAGCGCGGTAGTAGGTTCATCGGCTATCAGTAGCGTCGGATGACAAATCATCGCCATCGCAATCATCGCTCGCTGACGTAATCCTCCGGATAGCTCGAAAGGGTATGTCCGTAAAGCCCGTTGTGGATTGGGAAAACCAACATGCGTCAACATTGCCTCGGTCAGCTTCATTCCCTCCGCGTAACTGGCATCTCGATGTAAAAATAAGGCTTCGCTGATCTGATCACCGATGGTGTGGACCGGCGACAACGAGGTCATAGGTTCCTGGAAAATGACCGAAATACGACCACCGCGAATTTTACGCATCGCCTCACTTTCCGGATCGAGCGCAGCAATATCTACTACCTTGCCCTGGCTGTCCGGGTCGGCGAATAAAATCTTGCCATTGGTAATCCGCGCAACACGCGGCAAAATGCTCATCACAGCCTGCGAGGTTACCGATTTACCCGACCCCGACTCGCCCACCAGGGCAACTGTTTCCCCGGGGTTAATTGTGAAGGATACGTCTCTGACCGCGGATATGGGATTGCCGTGCAGGTAAAAATCTACCGCCAGGTTTTGAACCGATAACAATGGCTGCTGTTTATTTGAATCGTTAATAGAGCACTCCCCGTTCGATCGCCGCATTAAATTCAGGCCCCAATCGGGAAATGCCTGCTGCATTTTCCCGGTTGTTTTACTTATAAAACGAGGAATATTTAATGCAAATCGACCTTTATTTCTTGTTATGGCAACCATATTAACCGGATATCCAGGATTGGCAAGCCACAGTGCCTTCGATTCGTATAACAATAGAATATCAAACGACACCAACAGACGTACAAGCAGATGAATGATGAAACTAATTGATATTGACTAGATCACTCGTCAGAATATTGAAGCGCTTTTGATGCAAACAGATTGATAACAGGTAAAGACATTAACACCAGCAGTTTAAGCAGTAGTAAACACGCATCCCACACCCCAATGATGCAACAGTATTTGCGTATTAAATCGGAATACCCGGATACGCTGGTATTTTATCGTATGGGTGATTTTTACGAATTATTCTTCGATGATGCGAAAAAAGCATCCCGCCTGCTCGACATCACCCTGACCAAACGCGGTCAATCCGCGGGCGAGCCAATTCCGATGTGCGGTATTCCATACCATGCTGTGGATGGTTACCTGGGTAAATTGGTGAAAGCAGCCGAATCGGTGGCGATATGTGAGCAGATCGGCGATCCGGCCACCAGTAAGGGCCCGGTCGAACGCCAGGTGGTACGAGTAGTGACCCCCGGCACATTAACCGAGGAATCACTGTTACAGGATCGCCAGGAAAACCTGCTGGCCTGTGTGTTTCGACAGGCTTGCCGCTGGGGCCTGGCCTCCCTGGAGATCAGTTCGGGACGATTCGTTGTCAGTCAGGTTGAAAGCGACGAGATGCTGGTGAACGAAATTGCCCGCCTGAATCCTGCTGAAATCATTTATTGTGAAGATCAGCAACTACCGCTCGAAGCGTTCCACCGCCAAAAAGCCCATGCGATGCCACCCTGGTATTTCGAACTTGAGACCAGCACACGCCTGATTTGTGATCAGTATCAAACCCGGGACCTGGACGGGTTCGGCATCGGTGAACTGCCACTTGCAATCAGTGCCGCAGGCTGTTTGCTGCAATACATCAAGGACACGCTTAAAACTGCCCTGCCTCATATACAGCCGGTCCGGTCCGAACCAGTCTCAGATGTATTGTTGATCGACAGTAATAGCCGCCGAAACCTGGAGCTGACCCAGGCTATCAATACGCAGACTTCAGATTTTAGCCTGTTGAGTATTATCAATCACAGTACCACGGCTATGGGGCACCGCGAACTGACCCGCTGGTTACAGAAACCCCTGCGCAACCAGGCGCAAGTGCGCCAGAGGCATCACGCGGTCGCCACCTTGCTGGATAATCGCGAGTTCGAAAACGTCGCCGAAACCATGCAATCGGTCGGTGATATCGAAAGAATTCTCGCGCGCATTGCGCTGATTTCGGCCCGACCGCGCGACCTGAGTACTCTGCAATCCACGCTTGAGCAATTACCCCGGTTACAGGCTCTGATAACCACTCTCGATAGCCCACTGTTACAGGATTTATCAGATCAAATAGCCAGCCACCCGGAAGTCGTCGCGCTGCTCGATTCGGCGATTATCGATGAACCACCGATGTTGATCAGGGATGGCGGCGTGATAAAAACCGGCTTCGATCCCGAACTCGACGATCTGCGCGCTCTCAGCGCCAATGCCGATCAGTTTCTGATTGATCTCGAATCACAGGAGAAAAGCAAAACCGGAATCAACTCGCTGAAAGTAGCCTACAACCGGGTGCACGGATTTTATATTGAAGTCGGCAAATCCCAGATACACGCAATTCCTGCCGAGTATATTCGACGCCAGACCTTGAAGTCGGTCGAGCGCTATATCACGCCGGAACTGAAAGCATTCGAAGACCAGGTTCTAAGTGCCCGGGAACGTTCACTGGTGCGTGAAAAGTATTTATATGAAGCCCTGCTCAATCAACTGTCGATGCAACTGGCACCCCTGCAACGCTGCGCCACCGGGCTTGCCCAGCTCGATGTATTATTGAGTTTTGCCAGTTGCGCCGATGCCTACGGCTGGTCTGCGCCCACGCTGGTGGAAACGCCGACACTGGATATTCGCGCCGGCAGGCATCCTGTGGTCGAGCAGGTCATGCAACAGTCGTTTGTCGCCAACGATACGCAACTCGATACCAGCCGGCGTATGTTGCTTATTACCGGCCCCAACATGGGCGGTAAATCGACCTACATGCGACAAACCGCGCTAATCGTCATACTCGCCTGTATGGGTAGTTACGTGCCAGCCGAGCAAGCCTCGATCGGACCCATCGATCGGATATTCACCCGTATTGGCGCCAGCGATGATCTTTCCAGCGGTCGCTCGACATTCATGGTTGAGATGACCGAGGCCGCCAATATTCTCAATAACGCGAGCGCCAATAGCCTGGTATTAATGGATGAAATAGGCCGCGGCACCAGTACCTTTGATGGACTCGCCCTGGCCTGGGCCTGCGCAGACCACCTGGCGCAGAAATCAGGCGCCTTTACCCTGTTTGCGACGCATTATTTCGAGCTCACGCAACTACCCGAATACTACGATAATATTCATAACGTCCACCTCGACGCGGTCGAACACGGTGAGGATATTATTTTCATGCATCGTGTTAAACCCGGCCCGGCCAATCAGAGTTATGGGCTGCAAGTGGCGAAACTGGCCGGCATTCCCAAAGCGGCGATCTTGCTGGCCAAACGCAAACTGCACCTCCTGGAACAGCAATCCA
>JAPUFZ010000273.1 GCA_027293245.1 Gammaproteobacteria bacterium | reverse complement strand
GCCTCCTGTTTACTGCCTTTGCCAGTGGTTCGACCAAATACACGGCGATCTATTCAAGCTTCGCGATCATGTTGTTGTTCATGATCTGGCTGTTTCTAATCTGGTTGATATTGTTGATAGGTTCGAGCGTCGCCTACTACCACCAGCACCCGGAACGCCTGCATTGGGGTGAGCAGAACAACCATTTGAGCGCAAGGATGCGCGAGCAACTGGTATTACAGCTAATGGTCAATATTGGCCGCTCGCACGATGTGCAATCTGATATGCCATCCACCCTCGATAATCTGGCCAACTACCAGCAAGTCTCCGTCGAAATGCTCGATCGAATGTTGTTGGCGTTAGAGGTTGATGGCCTGGTACGGCGGTCGAGTGATAATCCCCCCTGTTATCTGCCCGCTCGTTCGATAAGCCGGATCAGTCTGATCGATATCTTAAGTAGCGCGCGTGATGCAGAAGGTGCTGATCAGATCGAATTCTTTAACTGTGACCGATCGGTCTCGAATCTGTTAACCAGGGTTGGTGTCAGATTTGAGTCCATATTGGCTGATCAGACACTGGCTGATCTGCTGGCAAAAGATGACGAAGAGGAAGAACATGAAAATAGTCTCGTTTAACGTCAATAGTGTACGCATGCGCTTACACCAGCTGGCGCGGCTAGTCGACAGGCACGAACCCGAGTTTATCGGACTGCAGGAAACCAAGGTGCAGGACCATGAATTCCCGATAACTGAAATTCAGGCACTCGGCTACGAGGTGATATACATGGGCCAGAAAACTCATTATGGCGTTGCCCTGTTATCCAGGATGCCATGCCTTAAAGCCTGTTATGGTCTGCCGCACGACAGTGAAGACGCACAAAAACGTTTTATTGGCGGCGAGTTCGAAATCGGCAGCCGGGTAATGAACGTGTATAACGGTTACTTCCCGCAAGGGGAGAATCGCGATCATCCGCTCAAGTTTCCGGCCAAGACGCAATTTTATCGGCAGTTAAGCAATTTTTTACAGGACTTCGATATGAACAGGACAGCATTGATCGTTATGGGAGACTATAATATCGCACCGCAGGATATCGATATTGGCATTGGTGAGGAAAATGCCAGGCGTTGGCTTAAGACCGGCAAAACCAGCTTTCTCCCAGAAGAGCGGGAGTGGTTCGAAGACCTGGTAGCGCTCGGACTTCACGATGGTTTTCGACTCGCTCATGCACAGGTAGATGATGTATTTAGCTGGTTTGACTACCGTAGTAAGGGATTCGATCGCGAACCCAGGAGAGGTTTGCGAATCGATCATTTGCTGGTATCAGAATACCTGCGGTCCGCTGTCATCGATGCCGGTGTCGACTATGATATCAGGGGCATGGAAAAACCGTCTGACCATGCCCCGGTGTGGATAGAACTGGAGCTGGATAATGAATGAAAACAGTCAATTAGGGTCAAATATCCTTTAAAAATAGAGGTTAATTATGTTTGCTAAATCAGTCGAAATACCCAGCCAGGATCAGGCTTTGCCAGGGCGCGATGAAAAAATCCAAATCGATCCCAGGCACGCCGTACACGGCCGAAGTATGGTTGAACCTTTTCCACCCAATATGCATCGGCTGATACTTGGCCTCGGCTGTTTTTGGGGTGCCGAACGAAAGTTCTGGAATATAGAGGGCGTCTATACTACTGCGGTCGGTTACTCTGCCGGCCATACTTCAAATCCCAGCTATGCGGAAGTCTGCACCGGTATGACGGGTCATAACGAAGTCGTGCTGGTGGTTTATGATCCTGAGATTGTCAGCCTTGATTTGCTCTTGAAAGTGTTCTGGGAATCACATGACCCGACCCAGGGTATGCGACAGGGTAACGATCGCGGCACGCAATACCGTTCAGGAATCTACTATACTGAAGCTATGCAGGGCGAACAGGCGGCACTGAGTTTACAGGAATATCAACAAAATCTGTCCGCCAGTGGTTTTAATCGCATTACCACGGAAATACTGCCGGCAGGTGAATTTTATTATGCTGAGGACTACCATCAACAGTACCTGGAAAAAAATCCTGCGGGTTATTGTAGTTTGGGGAGCACTGGGGTATTGTGTTCATAATCTTTTTAAAAAATCCTTTTAAGTTGCTGATAAATAAATAAATATGAGATAAAAAAAATTGCCTGAACGTCACCTTTTTATATTTGTAAACAGGCTATGAGCAAGATAATTAATAGTCGTTCTACGGGCTTGTCGGCGACGGCACCAGTAATGTTTTCAATGCCATATCCGAAACCTGGCGCTGTTGCAATAGCCGGAAGAATAGCCGCTGTTTCCATCAAACTGGACGAGGGGCTTAACCGATGGGGAGATAAGGAACATCTACTCATTATTATTCACAGGCTCCTTAAGTAAGGCTCATGCTAGGCCGTCTCTACAGTTTTAAGCTTATCGTCTATCTGACTCTGCTATGGTTAGTTCTATTGGCCTTCGGACTGGCGATATACAGTTCCCATGTTTATCGTAATCTCTCGATTGAGCATCAAATTGCATCTCTACAGTCGATTCTGGAATTAGAAAGTCGAGAGGTAATCGACAGGCAGTACCGCAAACAGAATAGCTTCGCGTTTGATTTACAAAAAGAAGCCGCTTTTTTACAGGGTGTAGAGGATCCGGATAGTGGGCGCCTGAAGTCCTGGCTGGAACAGGGCTTCAATCGCTATATCTTTAATACCGAACAATTTCGTTTGAAGGCCCTGATTATACGAGACCTCAGCGGCGAGATTATCGCTGAAATAGGTGATGGCGGTTTGCACGGCTATAACGGCTGCAAGTATGTACTCAGTAATATAGGTAAAGCAGGTTACAAAGGCCGGAAACCGGCTCAGGCGCTCTGTTCCCACGAGGGCAATCTTTATACTGAAGTGTTAACGCCGGTCGGCGCATCCAGTCCACAGGCATACATACACCTCATCGCTTACGCAATAGACGCATTGAAAACGCTGGAGCGGGGAATAGATATGCCGTTGCAGATTACCACTGGTAGTGCAAATTTGCTGTATCGTTCGCCCACCTGGTCTGAGGCCGAAAGAGATTTTCAATTAAGACCGGTCTATCAATTGTACGGAGATGATTCATTACTCGGCGTCAATATTACTGGTGCGTCGGATCAGCGAGTCTTTCTCGAGCAACTTGAGAGTACACGAAACAATTTTCTGCTGGTGATTGCCCTGGCAACACTGGTGACATTGATACTGGTAGCCTATCTGTTGAGGCGGGCTTTCCAGCCTCTCAACAGCTTGAGAAATTCCGTTGGCGCATTATTAACCGGCAAGTATGCTGCGATTAGTGAAAAAAAATTGCCTAGCGAGTTGCAGGACCTGGTGCAGGCCTATAATGAAATGATCGAGGGGCTCGAGATTGAAACCATATCCCGGAGATACACCGAGGAAAAACTTCGTTCAGAAAAAGACTTTATATCAACGACGCTGGACTCGATTTCCAATCCCGTAATTGCTGTCGACTCGCAGGGCAGTATCAAACTGCTTAATCCTGGCGCTGAAAAACTGTTTGATGATAAAGAGGCAAACCTTATAGGTCAGTCTATACACAAGGTTTTAATCCTCTACTCGAATCGACAGGCAACGCATATAGTCGATATCAAACACCTGCTCAGTCAGGAAAAAATTCCGAATTCCATGTTTTTCTATGATCCGTCAAGAAATATTGTCGAACTTGAATTCTCGGCATCGCCAATGATCGATCTGGAAACCGAAGATGTTGGCTTTGTGATTATTTTGAAAGACGTTTCAGAGGACCGCAAACTCCGACGCAAACTCAGCTACGAGGGTAGTCACGATACGCTGACCAATTTTCTAAATCGTGCCGCATTTGAGCAAAAGTTCGAAAACCTGGTAATCGAAAATGACAAAAACACCGCCCAACACGTGCTCGCCCACCTCGATATTGACCAGTTCAAGGTGGTAAACGAAACCTGCGGCAGTACTGCGGGGGATCTGCTGCTCAAACAGGTCGGTTCGATCATAAAATCAAATGTGAGAAAATCAGACCTGCTGGCACGTCTGGGCGCTGATGAATTTGGTTTTATAATGCCGTTTTACAAGATGGACCGTGCGCTTCTGGTCATGCAAAAAATAATTATCGAAATACAGCAATCCGGATTTGAATGGTATGACAAGGAATATCAGGTCACAGCGAGTATCGGCGCTATGGCATTTGGAAAAATGAATGACGAGTACTCTGAATTCTCTTCCAAGGTGACCACTGCCTGTTTCCTGGCAAAGCGGAACGGCGGCAATCAATACCACTTCATTGACGAAAATGATCAGAAGGTGATAGCTCAGCAAGAGTCGATGGATTGGGTTGCCGGTATCATGAAAGGTTTTACAGAAGATCGTTTTTGCCTGTTTGTACAACCGATCATATCGATGGATGGAGATGACAAAAACCCACATTATGAAGTATTGATCCGTTACCGGAGTCCGGATGGGACTATAGTTGCTCCCGCCGACTTTTTACCATCGGCTGAACGCTATAACCTGATTGAAAAAATAGACTGTTGGGTAGTAACCAGAATTATCCAATGGATCAAGGATAACGAGGACGCAGCCAAAGGTATTATGTTTTCGATAAATTTGTCTGGCCGCAGTATCGGTTCACAGACTTTTCATAATTTTTTACAGGAAAGTTTGCAAGCGAGCAATTTTAAGAAAAATACCCTGTGTTTTGAGATAACTGAAACGGCGGTTGTGCGTAATATTGAGAGGTCGATTGAATTCATCAAGTCAATCAAAAAGCTTGGGGTCCAGTTTTCATTGGATGATTTCGGTACTGGATTATCTTCCTTCAGTTACCTGAAGCAGTTTCCAGTCGACTATTTGAAGATCGATGGCGAGTTTATTCGCGATATCATCGAAGACGATAAAAGTTTTGTTTTCGTGCGCTCGATGGCCGAGGTCGGACACTGTCTGGGCATGAAGGTGATTGCCGAGTTTGTCGAATCGGATACCATGTTCGGAAAATTGCGCGAAGCCAATATCGATTTCATACAGGGTTATTATGTAGGCGAACCAGTGGAGATACAGACACTGGAAACGAAGAAAACCAAAGCAGGGAAAAAGAGACCGAAAACAATTAAAGAGAAGGGCTAGCTTAATTGTTGCGCTAATTCTGCGGGCCTGAGAAATCGATTGATTTAATCCGCGGCGACATATTTATCTCATCAAACACGATATCCGGACTACTTTGCAAAACCTGCAGTATTACATTCGCAACATCTTCAACCTCGATCGCATTTTCTGATTTCGCGCCTGGGGCAAAGTCCAGGTTATCAAAAAATGGGCTTCGAACCATGCCCGGGTTAATCAGGCACAGTTTGATGCCATCGGCAGCACAGTCTTCACGCAGAGCCTGACATAGCCCGCGCAGACCGAATTTGGCAGCGCTATAAAGCGCGCCTTTTCTGCCGGCATTGAGTGCTGCCTCTGATCCTATAAAAATCATATGGCCCTGTTTTTTGCGCCTGAGTGAAGGCACCAGTATTCGACTGAGCACTAATGCGCTGGTCAAATTCAGCCGAATTGCGTGATCGATTTGCGATACCGAAAACTGTTCGATAGAACCAAATTTCCCATATCCGGCGGCATGGATAAAGCAGTCGAAGGCCTGCTGTTTCAGTAATGCACGGATTCGTTCGTCAGATTTTTCTAAATTGGCTAAATCGAGCGCAATTCCGGTCAGTTTATCGTGTTCTAAATCGGGCGACGTTCCACTGCGGCTAACAGCGTGCACCGCAAAATTATTTTCTAGTAATAATTTAGTGGTGGCGAGACCGATACCCGAACTCGCGCCTGTGACTAATGCCAGTTTAGTCATGCCAGTTGCAGGGGAAGTAGATATCCTGAGGAATAAAATTCAGTAGCTGGTGTTTACAAAAAGCCATCATTTCCTCTTCCTGTTCCAGGGGGTAGCTGATGATATCATTGTTAAGAGCCAGGTTTTGGGCGAACAAAGGCTCGTCCGGGTAAAGCTTAATTACCTGTTTATAGTTATTTTTTGGAAGCCGAAATGCACCGAGACTGACCGAGTGGAGTTTCTCCACGTCGATTGCAACAAAAATCTGCTCGAGCAATTGCCTGAAGTCGCGTTGATAATTGCTGTGATAAACAATCGGATCGAATCGCAATCCAATCGGCCAACCGGCATTGATCAATGCCTGCATTGCGTCAATCCGCTTACCTATCGATGGAACGCCGTGCTCTAATTTGTTGTGACTATGGTGATCTGTAAAGCTGAATGCGGTAACCACCCGAGCACAGGGCTGCTGTCTTAACAACTGGCGGATTTGAGTGCTTTTGGTGCGTAATTCCATCCAGGCGTTGTTCAGCCCGGCAAATACGGGTATGAAATACTCGGTGAAACGAGTTATCGGCTCATAGGCCAGGCTATCGCAGTCGTAGCCAGAGAAAAACCATACCGGTTCGGAGCCATGCCGGGTGGCTATAGCTGAAATTTCTGTTGCGAAATCTTCGTAATTAACAAAAATAAGCTGGTGTGCCGAGCGATACATGCCCTGCAAAAAACAATACCGGCAATCGTACAGGCAATTGAGCATATGCGAGAAGTAATAATTATGATAACCGCCGATGCCATAGGCTTTGGGTGTTTTTAATACCTGGCCCTGGTGTTTGCTAGCAATAATCAAACCAGGATTGGATTTTTGCAGACGAAAATTCTGTGCCTTTGGGTTAAATACTTCTCCATAATGATCAATTTCAATCAGTGAGGTATTTTTCAGGCGCTTAATAATCTCGAGTGTACGTGGGTGTTGACGTATCTCTGATTCTACATAAATACAACTGACCACTGTTACAGGTCCTGGCTGCGTTGAGCGCAAAGATTTTCGAGATGGGCGATAATGCGCCTGGACGAACCTAACTCAGAAACTTCGGCCGCAATCATGTCGGCCTGGCAGCCCTGGCTCATCAGGAAGCGCAGCGATTTTTTTAATTGTGCTTTTTGAGTTTGACTAAAGCGTGCGTAAGCAAGAAATTTCTGCCAGTCCGATGCCTGGATTTCCAGCCTGGCAATGCTTTCGCTCAGAGCTTGCAGATCTAGCGCTAAATGGGCCAGTTGCCGGATGTGTTGATTGATCAACTCGCTAATTCGGGCCTTGTTTCTGCCAGTCTGATGCGAGGGGTCGTCACTGATAATCTTCACACACTGAACCAGTTCGGCACTACTGAATCGGGTGGCGGTATCAAAAAATGCACTGGCTTCCATGTCGTAAAGATACTGTGGATGATAGTCGGTACTGGGCTGGTTTCGTGTGCGGCAGTGAGCGGTTTCGAACTCCGAATTGATCGATGGCACCGGGTAGAAATGCCGGACAGATCCATCTTCGGATATTTTGTTAACCAGTAATGCAGTGCCGATTTCGTGCTGTGCCGATCCCGCTGTACCAATATTGATCCAGGCAATGGAGCGGCTGTCGTGGTTGAGTGCTGCGACCCAGGCGGTAGCCGCCGCGCAGGCGGTTTTACCGATACCACTGACCACGCATTCTATATTTCCCTGCTGGTAAAGATCGAAGGCATGGTGTGATTGCGACTTCTTCAAATGGTAAAAGTCGATAATCGGTTTTGCCTCGCAGTGCAGGGCGGCGACCCAGACTAACATGCCGCGCATTCCGATATTCGAACCGGTGGCTGGAGCTGTTCGAGCATTGGCGAGAATTCAGCAATGACTTCCTGGTTGTCGTGTTTCTCTGCGCCTTTTAACAGGACCTCGAGTTTTGTAATCAGGGTTGAAAGCACTGCAGACTGGTAATTTTGTCGCAGGTTTTGCTGTTGCAGTAACGCATAAAGCGAGCGAATCCGAAATCGATCCATACCCCAGTAGCGGCGGGATAGTTGATCCGCATGTCCACCGTATTTGATGATTAACGCATGCTCGATATAGTGAACCGGAAACGCATGACATATTCTTAACCATAAATCGTAGTCTTCGCAGGCCGGCAGGGACTCATCGAAGTAGCCGGTGGTGTGAAGCAGAGATCGCTGGAGCACCACTGCCGATGGTGAGATGACACACAGTGGCAAACAACTTTCAAAAATCCAGCCGCCGTTCTTGCCATGCTTTTTCATCGGATTGACTCGCACGCCATTTCTGATCCAGATTTCGTCAGAGTGAAACAGCCGGTATTCAGGATATTGCTGTTGGGCCTGTCGAATCACGGAGATTTTTTCCGGCAGCCAGCTGTCATCTGAATCGAGTAGTGCTATCCATTCGAACCTGGCCTGGCGGATACCTGTATTTCTGGCTGCGCTGACACCCTGGTTGGTTTGCCGGATCAATTTGATGTTGGGATAGTCCTGTGAAACCAGGGCAACAGTGTCGTCCTCTGAGCCATCATCAACGATAATTATTTCATCGACCACACTGTGTTGGTTAAGCACGGACTCGATTGCACGAACCAATGTCTGAATTCGATTAAAGCTGGGGATGACGACAGATATCTGCATCGATTTAGAGGCTCCCTGGCATTCCTTCAAGTGGTTAGTGAAAAGCCTTAGCTCTTTTTTGGCATGATGGTCGATCCAGGAAAACTGGTGATGGTGACGCCCTCAGAATCAAGGATTCGATTTTTGTCACTATTTTCGACTTCGTCGATACGAATAATCGAGTGATGCGGAATATAAGTTTGCTTTACATTGCCAAATTCGTGCTTGAGTTTCTCTTCAGCCGGATCGATCAAAATTTTCGAATGCTCACCAAATATAATTTGACCGACTTCGACAAAGCCAATCATATCGGATTGGCTGACCTGATGTGCGTATAGCTCATAAATACGGTTGTTATTGTGAAACTGGATACGAAAGGTAGGTTTTTTTGACTTTGGCATGCGAGTTTTACTACTCTGTGGTCATGAGATGGTCGAGTTCGCCGTCCATATGTAACTCGGTCAACTCTGAAAACCCACCTATCAGTTTACCATCAATCAATATTTGGGGCACTGTACGGGCGCCCTGGGCTACTTCATCAAACTGCTTTAGCACAGAGTTATCGGTATCGATACGAGTTTCGGAAAATTCGATGTTCCACTTGTTCAGTATGCTTTTAGAATTTGCGCATAGTGGGCAGTTGCCGGTACTGTATAGGGTAACTCTGGACATGGATTCCTGGTTTATCATAAAGGAGCTTCCAATTTTACAACAGAAGTCAGGCGCTGTACCAGACTTGCGTTCGCACGAATAAGTTCCTGGTCTGCTTCCGACACTAATAGTTTCCTTACTTCTGGATAAAACTAATGGATAATTTCGACCCCATCCAATGCACAGGTCTGGATCGTCTCCCGAATCGTAGCAATGGCTTCTATTCGAGGGTAATGTTTACGCCAGGCAATGGCTACGATGCGGCTTGGCGAGGGAGGCTTAAAAGGTTTAATATCGATCATCGACTCGCTTTGCTGGTTATCGACAATGCTGGTACGGGGCAGGACTGTAATCCCGGTTCCGGCTGCTACCATGTGGCGGATTGTCTCCAGCGAACTCCCTTCGAAAGTGCGGGTCAGCTCGCTACTGCCCGACATGCAGTTTGGGCAGGCCTCGACTACCTGGTCCCTGAAGCAGTGGCCCGAACCTAGCAGCATCAAATCCTGTGAGGCCAGGTCTTCGGTTGGAATTGCCGCCCGATTCTTCCATTGGTGATTTTTTGGCAGGGCAACAATAAAGGGTTCCTGGTAAAGAGGGGCTGTTTCAATACCTGGTTCCTCGAAGGGATAGGAAATGATAATCGCATCGAGCGCACCCTGTTTTAATGATTGGAACAGGTTGGCGGTAAAATTTTCTTCGATAATAAGTTTCAAATCAGGTGCATTTTTTGTCAGCCTGGGTACTAGATTAGGCAGCAGATAGGGACCAATGGTATAAATAACCCCGAGCCTGAACTGGCCTGAAAGCGGGTCTTTGCCCTGTTGAGCAATTTCGCTGAGTATTTGCGATTGTTGTAGTACGATATAGGCCTGGTCGATCACCTGTTGACCGATATGGGTAATTCGAATTTCATTTTTTGAACTGCGCTCGAATAAACGAACACCGAGTTCGTCTTCGAGTTTCTTGATAGCAATGCTGAGCGTAGGTTGGCTGACGAAGCAGGCTTGAGCAGCCCTGCCAAAATGATTTTTTTGTGAAACCGCGACGATATATCTGAGTTCGGTTAATGTCATGATATCAGAAGCTCACTGGAGAGATTGATTTTGCATAATTTATTAAATGAAAGCAATTGAAAATATTTTAGCAATCAAAAAAAACTATGGAATAATTCCTTACTATGATTTTTTATCAACCCGTGGATATTCGATGAAATCGCTACTTATTAAATTATGTCAGGTCAGTGTGCCGCAATCCACAGAGTTTGACCTGGAGCACGCATTGCGGGTGGCAACAGCTACCTTGTTAATCGAAACCTGTCGAGCTGATTTCCACGAGCAGGAATCTGAAATTGAGCGCATGCGCCAGCTGCTGCTAGAGCAATTTGGATTGAGCGACGGGGATCTCGACCAACTGATGCAACAGGCGCGTGAGCGGGCAAATGAGCTCGTATCCTTGCAACATATCACACGCCTGCTAAATGAGCAGTTCGATCAGGAAATGAAAATCCGTGTAATCGAAATGATGTGGCAGGTTGTCTACGCTGATGGGGTTAAGGACCACTATGAGGAACATTTAATCCGGCAGGTGGCTGAGTTACTGTATGTCCCCCACGCTGCATTTATTCAGGCCCGGCACAAGGCTGAGGAATCGGCTGATGTTTAAAGCAGAGACCCTGCAAAAATAATTGGCGGGATTATCAGCATCTTGGTCACTATGATTCCCAATATGGCAATCAGGGGTGACAGATCGATTCCTCCAATCGGCCCGACAAATTTTCTTACCGGGCGCAGTACCGGCGCGGCAAGACTGTTGACCAGGCCGACCACCGGATTGTGGTGACCAGGACTAATCCAGCTCAGGACCACCTGAATTATAATAGCAATCAGGAACACAGTGAGAAACAGTGAAACAAGATCGGCGATACCATAAACCAGTAGTCCCAGATAGCCGATACTGCTGATCGGTGCGAGCGTGCTGCCAATATGTATCGCGGCAGTATCAAGCAGGCGCAACAGCATGAACTTGGCGTAAATTATAACCAGGCACAATACGATCGCGGCAGTATCCTGCCCCGATACGCTGGGGATCACGCGGCGCATAACTCCGAGCGGTCGAGAGGTGACGCGCACGATAAACTGGGAAACCGGGTTGTAAAAATCGGCGCGCAGCATTTGCAGCATAAATCTCAGTAAAACCAGCAAAACGTACAGATCAAATACTGTATTGATGATTAGTACTAGTGGAGAAGTTAAGTAACCTGATCCCATATTCAGTCTCGATATCTGTGCCGATTGATTTAAAGCTCGATTTTAAAGTGGATTTTCGAGCTCACGCGCGAGCTCCTCTGAGCGATCATGTGCAGCTTTGGTTGCTTTCTTCAGCAGCGAGGCGAGTCCATTTTTTTGAAATGAAAGTATCGCCTGTTCGGTCGTTCCACCCCTGGAAGTTACCTGGGCACGCAGTTGGACAACATCTCCTTCCTGTGCCATTGAAGCAGCGCCTAATGCGGTTCTTTTGGCCAGTAATCGAGCGGTTTCTTCGCTCAGTCCTAAATCTTCTCCAGCCTGTTGCAGTAATTCGATAAAATAAAAAAAATAAGCCGGACCGCTACCGGATATAGCTGTCACTGCATCGAGGGCCGATTCCTGTTCTACCCAGATCGTGATGCCGACAGCATCGAGTATATTCTGCGCCGCCATCTTTTGTACTTCGCTGACGCGTGGATTGGCATATAACCCGGTGGCGCCGAGTTGCACCAGGGCCGGCGTGTTGGGCATGCAGCGAACCACTGCTCGATTACCTCCAAGCCAGCGATCGATAGCCGATTCGCGTATTCCAGCAGCAATGCTGATAAAAAGGCATTCGGGGATGCTTCCGGAATTAGCCAGTTGCTCACAGGCTAGCTGCATAATCTGTGGTTTAACGGCAAGGATGACACTATCGGCACTGGCGACCGCTGCGCCGCCATCGTTTGTTGTGGCAATACCAAACTGGCACGATAGACCGGCCAGTTTGGTTTCGTCGATATCGCAGACGATGATGTTTGATGCATCATAATCGTTGGCAAGCAAACCTCCTATCAGGCTGGTTGCCATATTGCCGCCGCCGATGAAACAAAGCCGTTGTTGATTCAAAGTCGTTCCCCAAATATTGCTGTGCCTATTCTAACCAGAGTCGAGCCTTCTGCAATTGCAGCCTGCATTTCATGACTCATGACCATTGAGAGCGTATCACAATCGAAACCGCGCGTACGCAGGTCCGCCAGCGCAAGGGCCAGTAATCTAAAAGGCTTACGCTGCGTTTCGAAATCGCTCCCCTGTGCAGGGATCGTCATTAATCCTCGTAGTCGTAGGTAAGGTAAATCAACTATCGCCTCGGCTAACGGAATGATCTCGGATGGTGCGACGCCCGATTTGCTGGGCTCAAGGTCAGCATTAACCTGTATACAAATATTGAGTGGAGGCATTGACCTGGAGCGATGATGGTTAAGACGTTGTGCGATTTTGAGACGATCGACACAGTGCACCCAGTGGAAAGAACTCGCCAGGGCCCTGGTTTTATTAGACTGTACAGGACCAATGAAGTGCCAGACGATATCAAGACCAGCTAGCTCAGGCATTTTCGACTGGGCTTCCTGGAGATAATTTTCACCAAAATCCTTTTGCCCGAATTTATAAGCCATGCGAATGTCTTCAGCAGGTTTTTTCTTACTCACGGCTAACATAACGATATCGTTAGCACAGCGATTGTGGTCAATGGCTGCCTGCTCGATTTGTTGATGGATCAATACTAGATTTTTTTCGATGTTCTGCATATGTTTTGCTATAGTCATTCTATTGGATTAACGTTATTCACAGACGCATTGCTGATTAACTGGTTAGGGGTGACGCGATAGGCGATCCAATTATAAGCTTTTTTGGCAACGGGCCGTAACAATAAAAACGCTCGTCGCATTCGCCAGTTTTTGCTTGGCGATGTTCGATATTTATTTAATATCTCAAGGATAATTCATGGATATAGCTCAATTGTTAGCCTTTGGTGTCAAGCAGGGTGCCTCCGATTTACACCTGTCAGCTGGTTTGCCACCGATGATCCGGGTAGATGGTGATATTCGCAGAATCAATGTACCGGAAATGGATCACAAGCAGGTACACGACATGATTTACGACATCATGAGTGATAGACAGCGAAAAGAGTACGAGGAATTTTGGGAAACAGACTTCTCCTTTGAAATTCCCGGGCTGGCTCGATTTCGGGTAAATGCATTCAATCACAATCGTGGTGCCGGTGGGGTATTTAGAACAATCCCTTCCAAGATTTTGAGCCTTGATGACCTGGGTGCACCAAAAATATTTGAGGAAATTTCTGAATATCCTCGCGGAATTGTTCTGGTCACAGGACCCACCGGGTCCGGTAAGTCCACGACCCTGGCAGCGATGGTCGATTACAAAAATGACAATGAGTATGGGCATATTCTAACCGTAGAAGATCCGATCGAGTTCGTTCACGAAAGTAAGAGGTGCCTGGTTAATCAACGCGAGGTGCATCGCGATACGCTGGGTTTTAACGAGGCATTGCGTTCAGCCTTGCGTGAAGACCCATACACGATACTGGTCGGCGAGATGCGCGACCTTGAAACCATTCGTCTAGCTTTGTCTGCGGCAGAAACCGGGCATCTGGTGTTCGG
>JAPUFZ010000272.1 GCA_027293245.1 Gammaproteobacteria bacterium | reverse complement strand
CTCAGCCGAATGGCGGGTTCGTATTGCATAACGAACGCATCAAATTTCATACCATAGATTCCCCGGCTCCGGTATTAACTCATGAATCAACATTTGTGCGTTATAGTACACCAACTCGAGATCGCCTACAGGGATGGTGTGGGCGGCACTCCGCCGGTCCGGCGTCCCGGGTAGTAGAACACCAACAGTAGGCGCTTTTAGGCGATGCTGCGGTCCAGCGTTCCGGAGCTAAGGAGCAACTGATCTGTCTGGGCGTTATGATAATATGTCCGCGCATTGAAGAATCCATTAGACTAGCCCCGACTATAATCTGAAGTTTGCCGACCATGCCCACCGAAGAACTACCCATAATAAACCTGTAAATGGTCTCCCTCCTGCAACTCGACTGGTCGCTGATGGTTGTGGTGCTGGCAATCATATTATTTGCGGGCCTGGTGCACGGTACCCTGGGACTCGGATTTCCAATGATAGCAACACCATTACTGGCTATTTTCTTCGACGTTCGCACGGCTATATTGATTACTCTATTGCCTACGGTTGCTGTCAACCTCGGGAGTATCTGGAATAGCCGAAATTCACTCGGGCATCTGCGGCGGTTTTCGCCACTGATTTTTTTCGTTTTACCCGGTTCGCTTGTGGGCGCCTATATACTGGCTATCGCCGACCCTGCGCCCTTCAGGCTGGCATTGGCCGCTCTCATTATGCTGTATCTATGGACCAACCTTTCCGGGCGTCTGCCAGGTCAATGGCTGGTTAGTAATTTAATGCTGGCGATGGCGCTGTTTGGGTTTACCGCTGGGTTCGCCGCCGGCACCACCAATGTCATGGTCGCAATTTTGATCGTATTTTTCCTGTCACTGGAGGTACCACGGTTGAGTATGGTGCCAGTGCTCAATGCCTGTTTTTTAGTTGGCAAGATTTCGCAGATTACGGTACTTTCGCTAGCAGGCCTGGTGACGGCTACCCTGCTTTATGAAACCCTGCCGCTGGCGGTTGCCGCCGTTGTCACATTGCTGATCGGACAACGCATTCGGGATAAAATTGCGGTCGGGGTTTACCGGCGCATACTGCATGGGCTACTGGTTATCATAGCGATCATTCTGATGGTGCAGTTTTTTAGCTAGTGCGGGTGAGTAACCCGACTATTTTATGCCATTCGCCCTTGAGTTCAGTATCCTCAGCACCCATCTTTAATAACCCACTATAGAAAACGGCTGCAAGCCAGGGGTCAAAACCGTGTCACTCGAATTAATCAGTTTCAAAACCTGCCCGTTTGTACAACGCGCCGCGATTACCCTGGCTTACAAAAATGTCGATTTTAAACTTACCTTTATCGATCTGGCTGATCCTCCCGACTGGTTTCTGGAAATTTCACCGCTGCAAAAGGTGCCGGTTCTCAAGGTGGACGATGAAATCCTGTTCGAATCGGCAGTGATCAACGAATACCTCGACGATATCACCGGCGCGCAATTACAGCCTAAAGATGCGCTCGCGCGCGCCAAAAATCGCGCCTGGATTGAAGTCGCCAGCAACATGCTGGGTAATACCTACATGATGAAAATGGCAGGCGATAAGGAAAACTTCGAAAAATATCGTGCTCGATTAGTATCGCAGATGAATCGACTGGAGAAACGACTGGGCGATGGCCCCTGGTTTAACGGTGAAGATTTTTCGCTGGCCGATACCGCATTTGCACCGCTATTTTTTCATGATGCTGTCGCTCACTATCGGTTCTCGGTGATTGACCCGGAGACGATGCCAAAAGTGGATGCCTGGTCCAGGCGTTTATTGGCACTGCCGGCGGTAAAAAACTCGGTGGTGCCCGAATTCGAATCACTGTTCCTGGCCGCGCTTGAAAAAGCCAACACCTATAGCTGGACACGAATAGCTGCATAACCACTCGAATTGCTATATGCTCTGCTTGCTAGCTGCCCGATGGCTGGTTTCGAAGGCAATTCTAAGGCTTAGGACTCGACCAAGCCCTTTTTAAGCGTGAAAAGCGCCAGGAGTAGGAAATGAACCTAACCAAAGTGGTCAACAAGGCTGCCACTGATGCCAGCAATGCCATCGGTTCGTCGTTGAGCGAAGCCGAACTGGAAAAATTAACCGCGATCATTGCCAAAGCCATGGAAGACGCGGTGCACGAAACAAGTAACCAGCATTCCAAGGTCTGCGTTAACTGCCTGACTCATGAAATGGACCTGGCACACAAAATTCGCCAGGAGATGGAGCTCAAAAAGGTTGCCATAATCGCAAATCTGACGGCGTTACGTTAGTTCAGTAAACTGACCGCTAATATTTCGGTTGCGGCAGAATTACACCTGGAACCAGTGCAAATCTTAAACACCCGGTCTGATGTTCTGGTTAAAGCGAAATCGGTTTTGCGGATCATATTTTTGCTTTATCGCACCCAAGCGGCCGTAATTGGCTCCGAAAGTATCCTCTAACAGTTTTTCCCCATCTTCACCCGGACTCTCGAAATTCAGATACATGCGCCCGTGATCCGAGTGGGCTTGCATGCGCTTCCAGAAGTCACGAGTCCAGCTAATATTGGCATCATCATCCTTTGCTTCACTCCAGACCGAGTCAATCGAGAAATTATACGGCATAGATCGGTCGCCAAATGCCGTGGCATCGGCAGCCACACGGGCGGTGGCGCCACCGAAATTCCAGATCGATGCGAGCGTATTCGGTGAGGGCGGCTCGGCAACTTCTTGCATGATCGTATCTATCACGTCATTGGACAAACCGTTCAGGTAATGCGATTTCCAGTAACTTCGATATTCACCAGAGGGCATTAGCGTATCGAACAGGGTTTGTAGCTCGCAGTAATCTATCTGCCCCGAAAAGTCGGTGACGAGTTCGCCTAATTCGCGCAATGGCTGCAATAACTCTTCGCCCTTATTTGCGTCACCGGCATAAACTGCTGCGATGGTGTAGACACTTTT
>JAPUFZ010000271.1 GCA_027293245.1 Gammaproteobacteria bacterium | reverse complement strand
CCGGTTCTGTGTTCTGACTTGGTGATTGGTCAAATCAATGCAGTGGTCGTGAGCTGTGGCGGTACTGAACAGACCTCAGAGAGATCACTTCAATAACGACGGGCGCACTGACCCCAGGATCAGGCAGAAATGGGAGGGCGGAAGAGTGAAACGAGTGTTGGTGTGGTTGTCGCCCGGGTATAAGGCGTGTCGGGGGTGGCAAAATAGCTGATTGCGCCAGCTAACGCACTATTATTGGTTAACGATGAACTACAGGAAGCACAGCACTGGCACTCGAGCCCACAGGATTGCGGAATGCCTGATTCGGTCGCACTCTGGCGTTCCGCATTGCTTGAACCCGGACTAGCATCACAATGTGATGCATGATCGACCGCCACGTCAGCGCGGCCTACTGGCGTCAATGCATCCGCCAGCACACCCACGTTTTGGCAGGTAAACCAAATCAGCATGAACAGGGCAACAGACTTGTTTTTCATTGA
This sequence comes from Gammaproteobacteria bacterium, assembly GCA_027293245.1. Lineage (GTDB taxonomy): Bacteria > Pseudomonadota > Gammaproteobacteria. The sequence goes on along the minus strand of JAPUFZ010000271.1, from coordinate 3,061 downwards.
GGCAGGCCAAAGAAATCAGCGATATTTTGCATCAGTTATGACTCAACTTCCACCAATTAGTTCATTAGTAACAGAAGATGCGCGTATGATGGCAATCGTGCCGAGCGGTGTCGTCATATTCCGAATCAGCTGCGGGGTCGAAGAACAGGCTGAAGGTCACTCACTGATCAAAGCCTGGCGTAAATATAAAAAACTCACACAGGACGATCTGGCCGAGGCAATGAAAATTACGCAACCGGCCTTGCGTTGTCTGCCCTATGCGCGTCAAATAGCGATGCAAAACTGACTCAGGAACTTAGATTTTATGCAGCATAGCTTCATCGAGGCCAACGGCCTGCAGCTCTGTTACGACGAATTCGGCACAGCCGGGCGACCAACTGTGATTTTGGTCATGGGCCTTGGTACCCAGATGATATCCTGGCCAGAACCATTCTGTCAGCGTATCGCCGATGGTGGCTATCGAGTAATCCGTTTCGATAATCGTGATATCGGATTATCGCAGAAGCTCGACGGCGAAAAGATCCCCGGGCTATTGCAGATGATGATCGCCGGGCGACTTGGCCTGTCTTTCCGCGTGCCCTATACGCTCGCCGATATGGCGGCCGATACGGTCGGTCTCATGGACGCATTGGGTGTTGCGCGCGCCCACCTCGTGGGTGTGTCGATGGGTGGTATGGTCTCGCAGCTTGTCTCATCGGAGTTCTCGCACCGAGTATTAAGCTTGACGTCGATCATGTCCTCTAGCGGTGCCAGGCACCTGCCCGGCGCAAGTGCACAAATACGTCGCCATATGATGCGACGCGCCCCGCCCGGAGAAAATAACTATCTTCGTCACGCAATGCGAACCTGGCAGCTGATCGGTTCTAAGGCCTATCCGCCGGATCCGGACGCTTTGCGTGAACGCCTGCTGACGGCCTACCGGCGGTCCTACTACCCGCAGGGTTACCTACGTCAAATGGCCGCTATCCTGGCCAGTGGTGATCGGGTCGAGTTACTGCGCAGTCTGCGTTTGCCGACGCTGGTTATTCATGGCACAGATGATCCTCTGGTACCCGTCGAGGCCGGCGTACATACGGCGGAACTGGTGCCTAATTCGCGACTCGAGCTAATCGAAGGCATGGGTCATGATCTTCCGCGGCAACTATTAACAAAACTGGCGGACCTGATTCTTGAGCAGACCAACAGCGTCGAGAGTAAGGCAGCCTAAACTTTAGGAGAGGTGCCTTAACTTGTCATTAGCAAACCCGTCTCCAACTACCCTGATCCGGGGAAAAGTACAGGGACATTTCGCCAATGTCGCGCCCAAGCACTGTTAAAATTGCACTAAGTATGTCAGCAAAGAGGAGTCGCGTATTATTTGGGAAACCGGGGCGTTGAAAAAGAGGGATTTCTTTACGATACCCCCTTTATATTTACTATCCCTCTTTAACCGGGTATTCAGCCGCAAATATTGTGAGATGCGAACCAACAGAGATCATCGGGAACAGCTATCCTGTGGCGGCAAGTGCATAGAATTGCCGTAAGAGTTATATATTTGTTGCTCAAAGGGTTCCCCGAGGTGGACGGCTGCCTTCAACCGCAAAATCAATGCAACGTAAAACCTGGTCAATTTGTGGCCGCGCAAAAGGATACGAGGCTACCCACGCTGCAAACAACGTCTGGTCGGGTTTAATCAGGAAAATTCCGGGCTCAGAGAACTGCGGCATCTCAACATCCTTATTAGCTTCGGAAATATAAAGCCCCATTTTTCGCGCGTCGGCAAGAGAAAGATCATACCCGATTCGCAGTTCACTCAGATCCCATTCGTTTATCGCACGCTCGCCCCGTTCCTCAGTATCCGCACTGACCGCAATCACCTCTACGTTTCGCTGGTGAAACTCCGTCAGCTGACCATTAAGCTCGACCAGCTGTTGCTTGCAGTGGGAGCATTGAACACCACGAAACACTACGACCATATAGAATTCTGGTTCATCAAAATTTCCTTCAGGCCAAGATTTTTTATCGAGGGTGATTCGTACGCGCATACTACAATTGGAAAGATCAGCGTGATAAAGGTGCAGCCCCTTAAAGTCGAGAACCTCCTTATTGGTGGGTGTAACTACAGCCATATGATTTCTCCTGGGATTGAAAAGACGTAACCCGCACAGTGGGTGCCAACATCGCTCATTCCTGATTGTCAGCCTGCGAACAGGTCACAGAGTCATTCGGACTCCAACGCAACGGTGTAGGATGCCGCGGTATTCTCAGCCACATCGGTCAGTGTGATACCGGGCATTAGCTGGGTCAGAACCATGCCCTGATCCGTAAAACGAAAAACCGCAAAATCGGTAATCAGGGTGTCCACTACTGCCGTTGCGGTCAGTGGCAGGTCACAGTCTTCAACCACCTTACCGGAACCGTCTTTGTTCAAATGGGTCATCACTACAATCAACCTTTTCGCGCCCGATGCCAAATCCATGGCACCGCCAACACCCAGTAGAGGTTTACCCGGCACCGCCCAGTTAGCGAGATTGCCGCGCTCGTCGACCTGTAACCCCCCCATAATGGCCAAATCCACATGACCGCCACGGATCATGCCAAAGGATGCGGTACTGTCGAAATAACTGCTACCGGGCAAGGCCGTTACCGGAATCTTGCCAGCGTTTACCGGGTAGTCGAGCGCACCGCCTTCCTCCGGCGCTGGCCCGACGCCGAGCATGCCGTTTTCCGTGTGCATAATAATGCCATCCTCGGGGCTGATATAATCCGCCACCAGGGTGGGGATACCGATTCCCAGGTTGACGATATCGCCTTTGTTCAATTCCGCCAATGCGGTTTTGGCCATGGCGATGCGTGCGTCATCCACTTTTTTATCACTGGTGGCAACTGAGGCCGAAGAGCCCAGGTCTTCCAGAGTGACATTTGCTTGCACGAGAAAATCTACAAAACAACCGGGCGTGTGAATCTGATTCGGATCAAGTTCGCCAACCGGCACTATCTCTTCCACTTCGGCGATCACCAGATCGGCCGCTGTTGCTGCGGCCTGGTTAAAATTGTTTTCAGTCATGCGGTATTGCAAATT
>JAPUFZ010000270.1 GCA_027293245.1 Gammaproteobacteria bacterium | reverse complement strand
ACATTTCCTCGGATTTCGCGATCCTGACTCGTTCTACCGTCACTACCCGCGAAACCATCAAGTGGGAAGACGGCAACGAATACCCACTGCTGAGACTCGAAATTTCAAGCCAGTCACACGCCTTTTACACGGGCAAGCAGCACATCCTGCAGACTGCCAGGCAGGTCGATAAATTTCGTAAGCGTTACGGTAAATAGAATTTTCCTGTTGTTTTAAAAAGGGTGCCGTGGCATCCTTTTTTTTGCCTGCTACGAAAAGTTAATTGAGTTAAATTGACTAAATCAAGCAGCTATAATTTTCCCGAAGCGCTTAATTTATTTATAATACTGCGATGAACTGGCGTTACCTGACACTCCCGATTTTGCTGCCCACGCTATTGCTGTCGAGCTGCGCAACCAATCCGGTAACCGGGCAGCAAGATTTTGTCACGCTAAGTGAAGAACAGGAGATAGCTCAGGGCAGGCAATATCATCAATCGATAATCGCCCAATACGGGGTTTACGATGACCCTGAGTTGCAGGCCTATGTCGACAGGATCGGCCAGGATCTTGCTGCCAAAAGTCATCGCGCCCACCTCGAATTTCATTTCACCCTGCTCGATACCCCGGATATCAATGCATTCGCGCTGCCCGGTGGCTATGTATATATCACACGAGGCATCATGGCTTACCTGGATAGCGAAGCCGAGCTGGCTGGAGTGCTGGGTCACGAAATCGGTCACGTCACTGCCAGGCACTCGGTGCGCCAACAATCCGGTCAACTGGCAACCGGGCTGCTCAATGTACTTATCTCTGCAGCCACCGGAAGTGAAACCCTGAGCCAGCTGGGAAACCAGGTGAGTACCGCCTTTATCCGTGGTTACGGCCGCAAACACGAACTGGAGGCCGATCGACTGGGTGCCGAGTATCTGCACAGGACCGGTTATAACCCGGAAACCATGCTGAAAGTGATCGGGGTTCTTAAAGATCAGGAATTGTACGAAATAGCGCGGGCCAAAAAAGAAAATCGACAGCCAAACATTTATCACGGCGTTTTTTCCACTCACCCTGAAAATGATGATCGTCTCAAAACTGTAATACGCGCCGCTAAAAACCTGTCAGTAGTAGAATATCGCGAAGATAACCAGGCCGGCTATCTAGAATTAATCGACCGCATGACCTGGGGACAAAATCCAGACCAGGGCGTGATACTGGAAAATCGATTTATGCATGCTGATCTGGGGTTTGCGCTGGAATTCCCGGCAGGCTGGAAAATCGAGAATAGACCCGACATACTCGTGGCCCGCAGTACTGAAAACAGCGCCCAGGTTCAGCTCAGACTGGTGAGCTTGCAGGAAAAAGAAACGCTTGCCGGTCTACTGAAACGCCTGACCAAGAACAGCAAGCTGGCAGTTGAACAACAGGACTATGGTAGCACCGCACGCACCACAGCCACTGTTGCCGGGGTTGGCCAGCCAGCGCGTGTGAGCGCGATCAAGCTCGACCAGAAACAGGTTCTGTTTATTGCCGGGACCAGTGTGCGCGATCAATTCGAGGTGACCAACGCGCAGTTACTGAAGATAAATGCGAGTTTTACCCGGCTCAGCCCCGAACAGATCAAAGATATCAAGACTCCGATATTGAAAATTGTGCCGGTAAAACCAGGCGACAGCTTTACCTCGATTGCAAGCCAGAGTGCCATTAATACTGATGCTGAAGACACCTTGAGACTCCTGAACAGGGCTTTCCCAGAGGGCAGCATAGATACCTACGAAAGCGTCAAGACCATCATATTCAGTGACTAACCCGACCTATATCCTGTTAACGATACTAGATTCCGGTGAAGAAACCCCAAAGTTCTTTTTAAAATAATGGCGTTTTATGCCATATTGTGGTTTACCACCACTCGAAAGGTATTAACGTGTCGCATTATCCGATAACTCGCAAGCGCCGAATGCGGCGGGACGATTTTTCACGTCGCCTAATGCGTGAAAACTGCCTGACCGCAAACGATTTTATTTTCCCCGTATTCGTGCTCGAAGGAGACCAGCAACGCGAGGCGGTAGAATCAATGCCGGGTATCGATCGGCTGAGTATTGATCTGCTGGTCGAAGAGGCTATGAATGTCCAGAATCTGGGTATTCCTGCCATAGCCCTTTTCCCCGTCACTCCGCCTGTCGCCAAGAGCGATGATGCCGCTGAAGCCTGGAACGCTAATGGTCTGGTACAACGCGCGGTACGCGCCTTAAAAAAAGCAGTCCCGGACCTCGGTGTCATTACCATCCTGGCCCTGGATCCTTACACCAGCCATGGCCAGGATGGTCTACTCGACGAACACGGCTATGTAACCAATGATGCGACCGTAGCAGCGCTGGTAAAGCAGGCACTATCACATGCCGAGGCCGGTGCTGATGTTGTTGCGCCGTCAGACATGATGGACGGCCGCATCGCTGCGATCCGAAATAGCCTGGAGGCGAACGGCTACGTCAACACTCGTATTCTGGCCTATGCTGCCAAATATGCCTCGAGTTTTTACGGTCCGTTTCGTGATGCCGTGGGTTCGGCTAAAAATCTCGGCGGCGGCAACAAGTATTCCTATCAGATGGACCCTGCCAATAGCAACGAGGCGTTACACGAAGTCGCGCTAGACATCGAAGAGGGTGCCGATATGATAATGATAAAGCCCGGCTTACCCTACCTCGATATTGTCCAACGCGTGAGTCAGGAATTACAGTTTCCGACCTTCGTCTACCAGGTAAGCGGCGAATACGCGATGCTCAAGGCCGCGGCACAAAATGGCTGGATTGACGAAAAGGCCTGCGTACTTGAAGCCCTGTTATCGATGAAGCGTGCCGGGGCTGATGGTATTTTGACTTACTACGCCAAAGCTGCCGCGGTATGGCTACAGGAGTAACAGCGAATGCGCGGGCAGATATGATCGATCGATATGCGGTTGTCGGAAACCCGATCGCACATAGTCTGTCACCGAAAATCCATCATTTGTTTGCCGAGCAAGCGCAACAGCAAATCAGTTACGAGGCAATCGAACTACCCATAGACAAATTTTCTGCCCGGATTCGAGAACTCCAGGCCCAGGGCATGAAGGGACTCAACGTCACCGTACCTTTCAAACAGCAAGCCTGGGAGATATGCGACGCGAGAGCCCCGCACGCCGAGACCGCAGGTGCAGTAAATACCCTGGTGTTCAAACAGGAAGGGGAAATCCTGGGTGATAATACAGATGGAGCAGGCCTGGTTCGCGACCTGACGATTAACCACCACAGCCTGATCAGGCACAGAAAAATTTTGATCCTGGGCGCCGGAGGTGCGACCCGCGGGGTACTCGAACCGCTTCTGGCACTGGAGCCAAAAAGTCTGACCATTGTCAATCGCACACTCGAAAAGGCCGAAGACCTGGTCAGGATTTTTCAGTCGTTTGGCGAAATCAGCAGCTGCGGCTATGACGATTTGGGCTGGCAAAAGTATGACCTCATCATCAACGCCACCGCGGCCGGATTAAACAATGAAATCCCACCGCTGGTCGATACCGTACTTGGCAGCGATTCGATTTGTTACGATATGATGTACAGTCTCAAGGAACCCACCGCATTCGTGCTCTGGGCTCAAACCCGGGGTGCGGCACGAGTGTTCGACGGGCTTGGCATGCTGGTTGAGCAAGCCGCCGAATCGTTCTTTATCTGGCGCGGTGTGCGGGTTGAAACCGCTGCAATAATAGCCGATTTGCGTCAAGTTTAACTGCTTCGGCCCTGGGTCGGAAAAGCCCTACTACAGGGTGGTTTGACCCATGGATGCGGGCAAAAACAACCCGGCATCGAGCCCTGCATTTTACCAATTATGTGCCATACTCAGATATGTTTCCTTTTTTAATACTGGTAATACCCATCGCGTTGCCAAACCAGTCCAGAAATTAATAAAGAAGCTCACTGTACTATGAACCAACCACATAACGAAACTGCTCGAGGCGACGTCCAGTTAACCGACGTTCGACTAGAACAGGTTCGCATTATTTATTCGGCGATCCCGTCGTCACTGCTGGTTATTCTGGTTAATAGTACAATCCTGTCTGTAGTTCTATGGAGCGTTATAGATCACCGGGTTATTATCCTCTGGTTTTTAGCCACCAATTCCCTCTCCCTGTTTCGTTACTACCTCTATCAAGAATTCAGCAAGCTGAACCAGAAGCGACACAGGTCAAATATCTGGTATTTCCTGGCGGTGATTACCAGCGCCCTGTCCGGTGCTTCCTGGGGGGCAGCCGGGGTCTGGTTATTTGCCGAATCCAGCATCGCCCATCAGGTTTTCCTTGCCTTTGTTATCGCTGGTATGTGCGCCGGAGGTATAACAACCCTGTCGTCAATACAAAGAGCCGCGTGGGCCTTCGTACTGCTGGCGATTACACCGTTAGTAATCCAGTTCATACTCGTCGATACCCAGATCAGTATCGGCATGGCAATCATGTCCCTGTTGTTTGTCGTCATGTTGCTATATTCCGCGCAACGCTTAAACAGCACCATCACCGAGACTTTCACCGCACGCAGAGAGCGCGAACTGAGCGAGCAAACGATTCGGTACCAGGCCTTATACGATGATCTGACCGACCTCCCTAATCGAAGGCACCTGCTCGATACATTAAAGAATGAAATCGCCAAAGCAGACAGACACAACCGTATCGGCGCGGCATTATTCATCGACCTCGATCGCTTCAAGAGAATAAATGACTCACTCGGTCACAATGTCGGTGACGAGCTTCTTTTAGAGATCGCCAAACGAATTCGCGCGCGCCTGCGCAGCCAGGATACGGCCGCCCGACTCGGTGGTGACGAGTTTGTCGTACTCCTTCCAGAGGTGGGACCCGACTTTGAGCTTGCCAGCGCCCAGGCAACCAAGATCGCAAACAAGATTCGACGATTATTCTATTCTCCATTTGCGATTCAGGGCCATGACATTCACCTCACCATCAGTGTCGGGATCGCGCTGTTTCCACTCAGCCATGTAAGTCCTGAAGACCTGATTCAATATGCCGATGTCGCTATGTACCAGGCCAAAAACGAAGGTCGCGATTGTGTGCGCCTGTTCTCAAAGGAGCTACAGGACGCAGTTAACAATCGGGCCATCATCGAAAAAGGATTGCACCATGCGCTCGAGAATAATCAGTTTGAATTACATTTTCAGGCGCAATTCAACAACTCGCAT
>JAPUFZ010000027.1 GCA_027293245.1 Gammaproteobacteria bacterium | reverse complement strand
ATGCCGACAGGCAGTCCCTGCTCAATCGCCCGGTAAGCTGGGTGGCAGCGGGCCTGTATGCGACACCAATGGACCAGGGATTACGTTTTGCCGGAACGGTCGAAATTGCCGGTTATGGTCAAACCATGAACCCCCGCAACCTGGATTTCCTGGTACGCAAGAGCCGGGAAATGTTCGACCTGCCCGACAAGCCCGACCAGGAGTGGCTCGGATTCAGGCCGACTTTCCCGGACGCATTACCGGTTATTGGCTACAGTCCACATTCGGAATACATACTGTTCGCATTCGGGCACCATCACCTGGGCCTGACCCTGGCCGGCATCACCGGAAAATTGATCGCCGAGCTCCTCAACCAGGAAGAACCCAGCCACGGGATAAAGGCCTTCAGTTCGAGACGTTTTCGATAATCCGGGAAACCCCTGGGGCAAATCATATTTTCCTGGTCGATAGACTAACCACCGATGGTGACAGGACGAGTAAACTGCCGATGCCATATTAAAAATCGGGTATTATAATCCCTGGTAAATACCGCGACTGCTGTTTTGCCAGTCGCTTAGACTAACCACGATATCAACATTGGAGTATTCAGTGCGACCTATGATCTGGAACAACGAACCATGACCGAGGACCGATCCGGGAATCAGTCTGGAGTCGATAAGCTAATGAAGGGTTACCGGAATTACCGGGACGGATCCTACGAGGCAAGCCGGCCATTGATCGAGAGCCTGGTCGCCCGTGGCCAGCGGCCAGAGGTGGCAGTCGTCGCCTGTTCCGATTCTCGCGTCGACCCGGCGATACTGTTTCAGGCGGATCCTGGTGATCTGTTTGTGATTCGCAATGTCGCCAACCTGGTACCGCCGATGGAGCAGGAAGGCACCTTTCACGGTACCAGCGCGGCACTGGAGTTCGCGGTACTGGGTCTCAGCGTGAAGCACCTGATGGTGCTCGGCCATGCCCATTGCGGTGGTATCAAGATGATGATGGCACCCGATCCCGGTGACAATACCTTCAAATACGTACCCTCCTGGGTATCGATGCTCGCCGCTGCCCACCGTCGCGTGCTGGCAACCATGTCGCAAGCCAGTCACGAGGCGCGCACCCGCGCCTGCGAGCAGAATGCAGTCCTGGTATCGCTTGAGAACCTGACCACGTTTCCGTGGGTTCGCGAACGGGTCGAAGCCGGCGATCTGCAGTTGCACGGCTGGTACGTCGACATCGCGATCCCGGAACTCAGCTCCTACGACTGGGAATCGGGGAAATTTATTCCATTCGCCTGAGCCCACTGTTTAACCAGATTTCCCAAATGAGATGCTTATTCACCTAGTTTTTCACAAACTAAGCGGACATCTGAACACTTGTCGATTTCCAGTATCTCGTCTGCAATGGATATCGCCAGGCCATTACTCTTACCGCCATGCATAAGGCAATCTCGAAATTTTTCCACTAGTACCGGCGTTGACACCGGATTGCCTGGCATTCCGGTGGGGCGATCAAGAAAATCACTAAACTGTTCACTCGACCTGGTAGTAATGGTAACACCTGCTCCCTCGGGGCATCTTTGATGAACCGTGTCATCGTTTGCCAGATAGTCGGGTACCTGCATCGTCACTTTTTCCATCTGCAACTGCAATTCTGGATCCGTCAATACTTCCTCGGTCAAATGATCCAGTTTTATTTCGCCATGGGCGAGAATACAACCAATCGCAAATTGCATGGAAAACTGGGCTTGCCGGATCGATTCTGGATTGCTGTAAACAAGGCTGATCGTCACCAGGGGTGGTACCTCGCAAACCACGCCAACAATTTCGGAGGAATCCAGATGGTGCCGTTCCAGTAGCTTTGCCGTGAGTTCGGCACCCGCCTGGGCTGCAGAGCAAACCGGGAATGATTTGAATAATATGCCGGGATCAGTCAAGCGCCATTGCTCGCCGAGCTGTAAACCAGTGTCAGTAGCGTGTTGATCATCATTGAAAAGCGACAAAAAGCCATTCTTGCCTTCAAAGACATTATTAGGTCCAGTTATTCCAGCGGCCGCTAGTAGAGCGCTTTCTGTTCCGATACAGGCAGCCACTCCAATGCCAAGCGGTTTCGCATCACTACCAAACGATACCTTCATCCCACTAGAACGGCTTATAGCGATCGACATCGCGTTGGCAGTGGCTGGACTGTCCAATCCGAGGACCCTGGACGCCGCCGCAGCCGCCCCCAGGGGCCCGTAAACACCACTTGTCCACCAGCCCTTGTAATACAGGTGTGTCGTGCACCACTCGGCAATTGCGTATTCGACTTCAACGCCGATAATAAACGCCTCCAGCAGTATCCTGCCCCCTGCGCCACGGTGCTCTGCCATCGCAAGCGCAGCCGGCAGGACCACGACCGATCCATGCATAATGCCGGTATAGCTGGTATCGTCGAAATCGTAGGCATGCCCCGAGGCAGCGTTTACCAGGGCAGCACCCATTGGATGTAAGCTGGTACCTGTCCCTAAAATATGTGAATCGCCGTCTCTGTAGGCTTGCCTCGAATGTTCCATGGTGACCCTTCCCACCTGGGTTTTCTGGCCGGCAACGATCACACCAAGCGTATCAAGCACACAGCGTTTGGCTTCGGCGACAACAGCTGGAGGAACCCGATCGAGGTCTAGTCCACATACGAAATTAGCCAGTCGATCGATTATTGATAGCGAATTCCCCATCCTTTTTTAATCAATTAATTTTTACAGAAGCCTGGATCAATTCAAGTATCTCGCTCTCGCTAATCAAATTCCTTTCCTGCGCAATTTCGAGAAACGGCCTTTCAGACCGAACGCTATCCTTGACTAGTTTACTAACCTCCGAATAGCCAAGCTTTGGCACCAGCGTAGTGGCAAGCGCGTAGGATTTCTGTAAATTTTCCATCGACCGTAAAGTATTCGCTTTTATTCCTTTGACGCAACGGTTTGCAAACGACTCGGCTATTTCATCTAGTCGATGCAGTGAATCAAAAAGCCGCGAAGCGAGCGAGTGTTCATAGTGATTGATTTCCAGCATTCCATCCTGACATGCCATCGTGATACAACAGTGATTACCATGCACAATATGAGAGAGCTGCACGACCGACATCGGGATAACAGGATTTACCTTACCCGGCATAATAGAAGATCCGGGTTGAACCGCAGGCAGGGTAATTTCAGCCAGCCCACCTGAGGGTCCGGAACCCAGTATAATAAAATCCCTGGCAATCTTGGCCATCGCCCCGGCAACCGTTTCCAGTTCAGCAGATAAACGCTGGAGTTCGTCCATATTCTGCATACCGTCGAATCGGTTTTTGCTTGGGGTTACCGGTAATGCGGTAATATTTTCTAGTTGTTTAAAGACTTCTGCCTGAAATCCAGTGTTCGAACCCAACCCTGTTCCAATCGCAGTGCCACCCAGTGGAAGGGACAACAGATCTTGCTGTTGCCTGGTTATCTTGTCTAGAGCCCGATAAATGACAGCCGAATATCCCTCGAATGCCTGTCCCAGAGTCATTGGCTGGGCATCTTGCAAACAGGTTCTACCTAACCGGTAAACCGACGCAAACTCGGTAATTTTTTCGGTCAGGGCGCCGCCAAGAATTCCGAGACTTCGCCTGGCATCTTCTACAAGGCTAAAGGTTGCCAGCTTCAGCGCGCTGGGAATTACATCATTGGTTGACTGGCAGCAATTGACATGATCATTGGGGTGAACCCTGGCGTAATTGCCCGGTTTATGATTCATAAGCAGTAATGCCCTGTTTGCCAGCACCTCATTGGCATTCATATTCGTCGATGTGCCGCCGGAACCCTCAAGAATCGGAACCACCAGATGTTGGTCCAGCGCACCACTCATCATCTCGTCGCAAGCTTTAACCAGGGCCGACCCGACGGTCCGCTCAAGCTTCCCCAGCTTCATGTTGGCCAGTGCGCAGGCCTTTTTTATCTGGGCTATTGATTGCACCAGGCACGGCTCCTGCCCCAGGACCCGGTCATTGACAGGAAAGTTTTCA
>JAPUFZ010000269.1 GCA_027293245.1 Gammaproteobacteria bacterium | reverse complement strand
CAACGATCAGGCGTTCGCGCACTGCGTATTACAGGGCGATATTGTTACTTTGACGCGCTTACCCGGGGTGGGTAAAAAAACTGCCGAGCGATTGATTATTGAAATGCGCGATAAGGTAGAGGATTTACTGGATGCTGGTCAGGTCACTTCGGAAACGGGCACAGCCTCAGCAGCGCGGGACCTGTCGAGTAAAAATGAAGCCGTGGAGGCGTTACAGGCGCTGGGTTATAAACCTGCCGATGCCGAAAAAATGATCCGACAGGTGGAACCCAGTGTTGGTCAGGATAAGAATGCTGCTGCGCTAATCAAAAAAGCATTACAGGCATCGGTGATCCGATGATAGACCAGGAACGTCTGATTAACCCACAGTCGAGCCCGGAAGAAAGTTCGCAGGAGCGGACCTTACGACCGAAATTGCTAGAGGATTACGTCGGTCAGAACGAAGTCTGTGAGCAGATGGAGATTTTCATTCAGGCTGCCAAAAAACGAAACGAGGCCCTGGATCACGTACTGGTATTCGGGCCACCAGGCCTCGGTAAAACGACTTTGTCACATATCATTGCCAATGAATTGCAGGTTGGTTTGCGACAGACATCGGGCCCGGTTATCGAAAAGCCAGGTGATCTGGCAGCGATTTTGACTAATCTGGAAGAGCACGATGTATTGTTTATCGATGAAATTCATCGCCTCAGTCCGGTGGTAGAAGAAATACTCTATCCGGCCATGGAAGATTACCAGCTCGACATCATGATCGGCGATGGACCCGCGGCGAGATCAATCAAGCTCGATCTGCCGCCTTTCACGCTGGTGGGTGCGACCACGCGAGCCGGTCTGCTAACTTCGCCGTTGCGCGACCGATTCGGCATTGTGCAACGACTTGAATTTTATTCGAGTGAAGACCTGAGTAGGATTATTCTTCGTTCCGCAGTGTTGCTCGGTATTGAAATAGGCAAGGGCGGAGCCCGGGAAATTGCGCAGCGCTCGCGTGGCACACCCAGAATAGCCAACCGATTGTTAAGACGAGCCCGGGACTATGCCCAGGTAAAGGCCGATGGGGTCATCAGTGTAGAGGTTGCCAATGCCGCGCTTGACATGTTGAAGGTTGATCAGTCTGGCCTGGATCATATGGACAGGCGTCTAATCCTGCTGTTAATTGAAAAATTTGAAGGTGGGCCGGTAGGTGTCGAGAACCTGGCCGCTGCTATTGGTGAAGAGCGGGGCACGATCGAAGATGTCATCGAGCCTTATCTGATCCAGCAGGGTTTTTTGATGCGAACACCACGAGGCCGTGTGGTAACATCGCTGGCTTATTTGCACTTTGGGCTTAAACCAACGGGACAGGGTGAAATAGATCTCTAGCCCTAACCTCCAACAGTAGTTATGGTCTGCGTAGCAGATTTCCAATTGACAGAAAAGATGATTTAAAATGAATGATACTTCCATATTGGCTTTGATGGCCAATGCCAGTATTCCGGTTCAACTGGTATTGCTGATTTTGCTGCTGGCATCGATATTTTCCTGGGCTTTGATGTATGTAAAGCGCAGCTATATCCGCCAGAGTCAAGTTGAGGCCCGGACTTTTGAAGGGCGATTCTGGTCTGGCATCAATCTGACTGACCTGTTTGCCCAGTTGAGCGTGCGCCAGGAGAAGCGATTCGGGCTGGAGGCAATTTTTGAGAACGGGTTTCGAGAATTTGCCCGCGCCAGGAAGGCTAAACTCAATGATAATGCGGTCGTTCGTTCTGCACACCGTGCGATGAAAGTCTCGATGTCACGCGAAATAGAAGTGCTGGACAACAATCTTTCATTTCTGGCGACGGTAGGTTCGGTCAGCCCCTACATTGGTTTGTTTGGTACCGTATGGGGAATTATGGGATCTTTCCGGGCACTGGCCGGCGTGCAGCAGGCTACCCTGGCAATGGTTGCACCCGGAATATCCGAAGCCCTGATTGCGACCGCAATGGGATTGCTAGCCGCTATTCCTGCGGTGATTGCCTACAACAAATTCTCTACCGAAGTTGATGCGATGGTAATCCGCTACGAGAATTTCCTCGAAGAATTCACCGGCATATTACAAAGACAGGCGCAGTCGCCAAAGTAGGGGCGAGACAATGACAATCAACCCGAATCAAACAATGGACAGCGCCTGGATAAAAACTGCGCAACGGCGCCCGAGCGGCATCCCGAGGTGGTTTTAATATGCCGCGAACCGTATACAGACGCCGGCGGTTAGTCTCCGAGATTAATGTCGTTCCCTATATCGATGTGATGCTGGTGTTACTGATTATCTTCATGATAACAGCACCGCTACTGAAACAGGGGGTGGAGGTCGACCTGCCAACCGCGCCGGCCAACCCGCTTGAGGTGGGTAGCCCCGAGCCGATTGTTATCAGCGTCGACAAGGCGGGTCTCCTGTATCTGAATATTGCCAGCGCACCAGAAGCCAGCATCGACGATAACAGTCTTGTCGAGCAGGTGCGAAAGGCACTACGGATTCAGCCCCAAAGGCCGGTGATGGTGCGAGGCGATGCCAGCGGGCCTTATCAGAATGTGGTCAGGACACTGGTTTTGTTGCAACGGGCTAATGTTGAATCAGTGGGGTTAGTCACCGATCCAGAAGAAATCAAATAGTGTTTTCCGAACTGCTGCGACACCCCAGGGCGCTGGTCTTATCAGTAGTGTTTCACGTCGCTATCATTGCCATTGGTTTTATTAATTTTGACTTCAGCGACAAAACAATTTTGGTAAAACAGGCTGATCTCGCTAAAACTGTGAAGGCTGAGATTATCGATCAACAACAACTCGAACAACAGAAAAACAAAAAGCAAGCGAAAGCGGAGAAGCGAAGGAAGGAGCTGGAAAAACAAAAGCGTGAAAAGGAGGCCAAAAAACGCAAAGCCGAAGCTGAAAAGAAAAAAAAGGCAGAGGCAAAGCGTATTGCGCTAGCAAAGCAAAAGGCCGAACTGGCGAAAAAGAAGGAAGCCGAGAAAAAGCGCAAGCTAGCAGAGGAAAAGAAGCGCAAGCAGCTGGAAAATCAGAAAAAGCTGGAAGCCGAGAAACAGAAAAAACTGGCTGAAGAAAAGCGTAAGCAGGAAGAACTGTTGGCCAGGGAAGCAGAAGCGAAACGTTTGCTGGTAGAAAAGCAAAAGCAGGAGGCCGAAAAACGCCGACTCGCCGAGGAAGAGCAGAAACGAAGACAGCAGGAACTTAACGAGATATTGAAGGCCGAAGAGACGCAACGTCGACTGGATTCGTTGCGACAAGCCTATAAATTGGCAATTAAACAAAAAATTGAACGAAATTGGCGGCAACCCCAGGAAGGCGGGAAAATGCCGGATTGTGAATTGAGAGTATTGCAGGGACCCGGGGGTATCATCCTCGATGTTAGCTTCGGCACCTGCACGGGCGGATCTCCCACCTATCGCGATTCGATAGAAAAAGCAGTATATAAAGCTGAGCCTTTACCAAAGCCGGGCGATCCTTCATTATTCGAACGTGAACTCAACATCCTGTTTAAACCGGGTAACAAGCAATAAAATGAAATTAACAATCACTTATCTGAGCAGCTTTATGATCTGGGCTTTAGTGTCCACTAGTGCCCATGCCGCATTGACAATCGAGATCACTCAGGGTGTCGAAGGCGCGTTGCCGATTGCCGTGGTGCCTTTTGATACTACCAAACTGCCGGTGAAATTGCCTGTCGACATAGCGCAGATAGTCAGTAACGACCTTAATCGAAGCGGCATCTTCGAGACCCTCGATAATAAATCCTTGCCGGCCGAACCACATTACAGCGCCCAGGTACGTTACTCGCGCTGGCGTAATGCGAGTCAGGAGTATCTGGTAGTCGGGCGGATTTTCCTCAAATCGTCGGGTCAGTACGACATTCAGTTCCAGTTACTCGATGTGCTCAAACAAAAACAGATACTGGGTTACAGCCTGCCGGTAAAAAAACGAAATCTTCGATCGTCGGCGCATGAAATCAGTGATTTGATCTACGAGAAAATTACCGGAACACCGGGCGCATTTAATACTCGAATTGCCTATGTAAAGTCACAAGGTGACAAGGCCAGGAAGTATGTGTTGCAGGTAGCTGACACCGACGGATTCAACGCGCATACGGTGCTCGAGTCTGATGAGCCATTGATGTCACCGAGCTGGTCGCCCAATGGCCAGTCGTTGGCCTATGTTTCCTTCGAGCACAAGAGGCCGGAAATTTTCATCCAGCACCTGGCGAGTGGAAAGCGCAGCAAGATTTCCAGTTTTAAAGGCATTAATGGCGCACCAAGCTGGTCTCCGAATGGTAAAAGCCTGGCGCTGGTATTATCAAAAGATGGGAGTCCGGATATATACACGCTGAATATTGCCACCAAACGCCTGAAGCGTCTTACCCGGCATCGTAGTATCGACACGGAACCGGTTTGGAATAACAATGGAAAAACCATTATCTTTACCTCGGACCGCAGCGGTTCACCACAACTGTATGAAGTGTCGGCAATGGGTGGTAAACCCAAACGAATCACGTTTGAAGGGCGTTATAACTCGGATGCCAGCATTTCCCCCGACGGAAAATACATAACCATGGTGCATGGTGATCGAGGGAAATATAAAATAGCGCAACTTGAACGCGAAACTGGCAATATGACAGTATTGACGGATGCGTTTCTGGATGAGTCACCTTCATTTTCTCCCAATGGAAAAATGGTGTTATATGCCTCGACCGGAGGTGATAATGGTGTGCTCTATGCTGTCTCAGTCGATGGGCGTGCGAAACATAAATTATCTGATCAGAGTGGTGATATACGCGAACCAGTCTGGGGCCCTTATAAACTAAAGAAATAATCTATATCAAATGGAGCGCTAACAATATGAATGCTATCTCGATGACTAACAAATTGTATTTTCTGGCTTTTCTGGCATTTTTCATAACCGCCTGCGCCACCACACAGGGAGAAGAAATCCAGACCGACGACTCGAGCGTAGATATCACTGTGGAAGGCGATGGTACCGGTATCATGGTTGAGGATGACAGCAGCATAATCGCTACACCCATTGTCGTTGAAGATATGACAGCCGAGGAGCTGCTTGAGCAAACCGATACTGACCTGGCTAATCGCACCATTTATTTTGAATTTAATAGTGCCAAATTGTCTGATGAATCCTTAAGCCTGCTTGAAGTACACGGCAACTTTATCGCTGAAAATGGTATTGTTGAGGTGCGTCTCGAGGGTCACGCCGATGAACGCGGCAGTCGTGAATACAATATTGGCCTGGGTGACCAGCGCGCCCAGACAGTGCGCAGGGTGTTGTTAATCCAGGGTAGCTCAGCCGATCAGATCGATACGGTTAGCTACGGTGAAGAGCAACCCGCCGTATCTGGGCATAGCGAAGAAGCCTGGGCAAAGAATCGTCGGGTTGAACTTATCTATACCGTGAACTAATTATGAAAAATCCAGCTATCGGCAGACTCGTATTATTGATCGGTGTCTTTAGCGTTGGTCTGGCCGCATCGCCTGGTCCGCTGGCGCAGGCACTAACGCCTGATCAATTGACAAAACGCGTCGAGGATACCAGTCGTGCCCTGGAAGATATCCAGAAGGATTTACAAAGGATGAACACGCTGATAGATAATCGCGCCATGCTGGATATATTTCAACGCGTCGATGAACTTGCTGATGAAATTAACCAGTTACGCGGTGAACTTGAGTTGCAGGCGAGCGATCTGGAAGGGATTAAAACCAGGCAGCGTGAGCTGTATCTGGATATCGATCGGCGTATGCGCGATCTCGAAGACCGGGCAGTCGGGCAATCATCGATACTGGCACCCGTTCCAGTGCCTGCTACCGGCACCAGTTCGACGACAACAGGGGAAGTGGCGGCTGGCACGAGCACAGCTGTCACAGGAAGCACGAGCAGTACCACTCAAATCGTACCAGTGATTCCACCGAGCGCGAACCTGAACGAGGAAAAAGCGGCTTACCAGGTAGCCTTCGACAGTTTAAAGGAAGGGCGGTATAAGAAAGCAAAAGAGCAGTTCAATCAGTTTCTGAAAGACTATCCCGATAGTATTTATGCGGGTAATGCCCAGTACTGGTTAGGTGAAGCCAACTATGTGACGCGCAATTTCAAGCAGGCGGTTACCGAATTCAACCGGGTGCTAAATCTTTATCTAACCAGTGCTAAAATTCCGGATGCAATGCTCAAGCTAGGTTATACCCACTACGAGTTGAAACAATATGACCAGGCTAAATCGGTATTACAGGAACTGCGCAAACGCCATCCCAGTTCAACCGCCGCACGCCTGGCTGGCAAGCGCCTGGATCGGATGCGAAAGGAGGGACTTTAAACTCCAAAAATCTGCAAGATGCGCATTGGTACACTGTAAATCAGTGTAATACCGGGAATGGCTTGAGCGTCAGTCATAAGATTCAAATTCGCTTGAAATCGATCCGAGGATCGGTATCATTCCCAGTCTTTTCTAAGGGGCGTTAGCTCAGTTGGTAGAGCATCTGACTTTTAATCAGGTGGTCGGGCGTTCGAGCCGCCCACGCCCCACCATTTTTCCATATATATCAATAATTTAGGAATACCTCTATTTTTAGCCTTTCTAATAAATAGCCTTCTTTCTAATAAATCACCGTAATGGCGTTACATTTTGCGGCTTACGCATGTAAACCCGTTTGGTGGTCCTCTCATCACCATGAGCCAATAAGTTTGACGCATGCTGTAAGTTTGTGTCGCTGGCAGTCTTCGCCCTGAGGTCATGTTCCCGGAAGCGATCTGTAATTATTCCCT
>JAPUFZ010000268.1 GCA_027293245.1 Gammaproteobacteria bacterium | reverse complement strand
GGCTTTTGGCTTCGCCTTGCAAGGCAACATTTCCAGTTTCCAATACGTAACCATGGCGCGCCAGTTCCAGAGCAAGCTCGGCATTTTGCTCGACCAGGACAATAGATACTCCCTGTTCATTACCGCGGCTAGCATCCCCTTCGTTGATCCGCAACGAAAACGGCTCCATGCTATGTAAACGGACAGCTATTTACAGGATTCGCCGTGTATAACTTTATGACTGGTTTTGATCCCTGCGCTAGCCCGCGGGTTGCATGAAGGTCGGGCAAGCAAATGCTCCGGGCGCCGGACCGCTGCATCGCCTAAAAGCGCCTACTGTAGGTACTTGCATATATCACATCCATGTGAATAAGATCAGGGGATATCGGCAATATGAACTGGCAGCACAAATCGGGTACACTGCGATCGCTGGTTATAAGAATTTTCCCGGTTCAGTGCTCGAGACTAATCAGTCCGGAATGAGATTGCCGGGGACACAGTATCAACAATTCCTGCGTATGGAGATACCCAATGAGCAAACGCGTTGCCATCATCGGCGCTGGTCCCTGCGGTCTGGCCCAACTAAGAGCCTTTCAATCAGCCAGGGACAAGGGCGCCGATATTCCAGACATAGTCTGTTTTGAGAATCAATCTGACTGGGGCGGGCTGTGGAATTATACCTGGCGTACCGGCCTCGACGAACACGGCGAGCCGGTTCATGGCAGCATGTATCGCTACCTGTGGTCTAACGGTCCAAAAGAAGGTCTGGAGTTTGCAGATTACTCCTTTGAAGAACATTTCGGTCGTCCGATTGCCTCCTATCCACCACGTGCCGTATTGTACGATTACATCGAGGGACGGGTTAAGAATGCCGGTGTGCGACATATGATTCGATTCAATTCCCCGGTTCGCCACGTCACTTACGATGAGCATGAAGGCATGTTCCATGTCACTGTCAAGGATCACGAGAAAGACGTCGAATACACCGAGGAATTTGATCATGTCATTGTAGCCAGCGGCCATTTTTCGACGCCAAACGTGCCCGAATTTGAAGGCTTTGATACTTTTAAAGGTCGCATTTTGCACGCTCACGATTTCCGCGATGCGATGGAATTCAAGGACAAGGATATCCTGCTTATCGGTACCTCTTACTCGGCCGAAGACATCGGTTCGCAATGCTGGAAATACGGCTGCAAATCGGTGACGGTTTCACACCGTACCGCGCCCATGGGGTACGACTGGCCCGACAACTGGGAAGAAGTGCCTTTACTGCAAACACTCGAAGGCAATACTGCCACCTTTAAGGATGGTACCAAGAAAGATGTAGACGCGGTTATTCTCTGTACCGGCTACCTCCATCACTTCCCGTTTATGGCCGAAAACCTGAAACTGAAAACCAACAACCGCCTCTACCCGGTCAATCTGTACAATGGCGTCATCTGGGAATACAACCCGAAATTGATGTACCTCGGCATGCAGGATCAATGGTATACCTTTAACATGTTCGATGCGCAGGCCTGGTACGCGCGCGACGTCATCCTGGGCCGTATCGACCTGTCCTCGCAGGCAGAAATGCACGCGGACATAGACAAATGGCGCGATGTCGAAGACAACCTCCCTGATGATTATGCCTGTATAAAATTCCAGGGTGACTACACCATGCGCTTAATGGCGATGAGCGATTATCCCGATTTTGATACCGAGGGCTCTAACCAGGCATTCTACGAATGGAAAAAGTACAAGAAGGAGAATATCATGACCTTCCGCAATCACGGTCACAAATCGGCCCTCACTGGCACCCAGGCGCCAGCGCACCACACCCCGTGGAAAGACGCACTTGACGATTCACTGGAAGCTTATTTAAAAATTTGAATCGATATCTCCTCTATCGCTAACCTCGTTGATAGGCGATGTCCGCAAGGGCTCACCTATTTTTTTAAGCAAGGGTCAAGGGTCAAGTCTCGCCCCCCCCAAAACCATGCATAAGCCCTTTAATATGCTCTACAACTTATTTTTAGCCATTTGTAAGCTACAATTTCTATTGAAGCCATGATCCAAAATAATTTACCAGCTTTCTGATGAAACTGCGAACACTGATCTTTGGAGCCCTAGTTCTGGTATCTGTATTGCCGGTTGGTATTCTTGCGTATTGGGAATATCAAACAGCTATCGACAATGCATTTACCGTCGTTGAAAATCAACACAAGGTCATTGCCCGGAATTTGACAATCGCATTGGAGCGTTATGCCAAAGACACTCGATCGGCGTTTCAACTTGCCACCGAAAATTTGCAAAATCCAGGGGAAATAGAAAAATTAGCACAGCTTCTCAGTGAGTTATATTTTCGCCATATTTATTCCATTGACAGCAGGGGAAAGATACAAAACTACCACTGTGCGTTGACCTGCCCTGCGGATCAGCAGTTCTCCAATTCAGTGCTTTTATCGATAAAAGATACTCTGCAGGCAGCAGCTAATAACAAGGGAAAAGTATTTTTTAGTAATATTGTACCCAATCCAGTTGGCGAACCGACAATTTATCTGGTGAAAAAGATGCCAAACGGCAACATAGCTATTGGTGAAATTGCATCTACTTATTTCATCGAATTGCAAAGGGCAGTCGCATTTGGAGAAAAAGGTCATGCGGCGATCTTTGATCAAACAGGCCGGGTAATTGCTCACCCCCTCCCAGGTTGGGTGAAGTCAAGGAAAGACTTGTCCAGGGTTAGTATTGTGCAAAAGATGATAAACGGTGGCAATGGTGTAACCATGTTTTATTCTCCCGCAATAAAGGCAAATATGGTTGCCGGATATAGTGTAGTACCTGGGATTGGCTGGGGTGTTATGGTCCCTCAGCCTGAATCGGAAATTTTACTGCATGCAAAAAATAATTCAAAAGCGGCACTAGCTGTAGCCATATTGGGGTTTTTTCTGGCTTCTTTTCTTAGTTGGTGGCTTTCAGGAATTCTTTCAAAACCAATGCGATTATTGTCCAAAGCCGCCTATTCTGTAGCCGAGGGAAATTTACCCACGAGGGCGGTCAGTTTTACCAAACTGGGCCTAAGTGAATTGCTGGACCTTGAAAAATCTTTTAACCAGATGATAGCTAACGTCGTAAGAAAAAATGCTGAGCTTGAAAAACTGTCTCACGATGCAATCAGGTCCAGCAACTACAAGTCCGAGTTTATTTCATCGATGAATCACGAATTGCGTACACCAATGAATAGCGTTCTGGGGTTTGCGCAAATGCTGGAAATTGGTACCGGGAATCCCCTGAGTGAAAACCAGAAATCCTCCGTCGAGCACATTATCAGGAACGGTAATCACCTGCTGGAATTGATCGACCACATGCTGGATTTCAATAAGATCGAGAAGGGTGAACTGCCGATTGACATTGAAGATGTCCCGGCCCGTGAGGTGATTGATGCAAGCCTGTACCTGATCCAGACGCGCGCCAGTCAGGAAGGAATCGAAATTATTGACCAGACTGTCGACCAGGACCTTCCACTTCTGTCGACCGATAATACCCGGTTGATACAGGTATTGCTTAACCTGCTATCCAATGCTGTCAAATATAACAGCGAGCAGGGTAAGGTGGCCCTAAGTTGCCGGCGCACAGTTGATCAAATGTTGCGCATCAGTGTCGCCGATACCGGTATGGGTATACCGCCGGAGAAACGGGATGGACTGTTCGATCCATTCGATCGCCTGGGTCGCGAGTTGGGACAGATCGACGGTACCGGAATTGGACTGAGCATCACCAAAAAAATCATTGAACTGATGGGTGGGAAAATCGGTTTCGAGAGCCAGCACGGCAAAGGCAGCACCTTCTGGGTCGAGGTCCCCCTGAGCAGCAATCAATCGCCGGATGAAAACAAAACCGGGGTTACGGATACAGTAGACCGGAAAGCCGGGCCTAAGATCGGAGATAGCCCGGCTAGCACGGTTCTCTATGTCGAGGACAACCCGGAAAATGTGATACTAATGGACGCGATTATCGGTCAAATAAGAAATATGCAGATGATAACCGCCTTTAACGCAACGCTTGGATTCGACCTCGCCACAAGCAAATATCCAGACCTGATCCTGATGGATATCAACCTGCCCGGCATGAATGGCATACAAGCGT
>JAPUFZ010000267.1 GCA_027293245.1 Gammaproteobacteria bacterium | reverse complement strand
TCGGAATTTGTAGAACTGTACAAGATCCTCAAGTTTGAAGGCCTAACCGATAGTGGCGGCATGGCCAAACTGGTGATTGCCGATGGCCAGGTCAGAGTTAATGGAGAAGTCGAAACAAAAAAACGCAAGAAAATTGCTGCGGGTGACAAGATCGAATACTCAGGCCAATCAATAAAAGTTATCAACAAGGCAGACAGGCGGAAAACTAGCGAAAAAAATAATTTGGGTTAGAATAACGCCTCATTTATCCAGGCGCCGGATTTACCTTCCGGCAGTTAAACCTGAACATCCGAATCTACAATGAACTAAGCAGGTAGAAGGTCTTCCCATGTCAAAAATCGTCGTTGCGGCGCTTTATCACTTCGTTGCGCTTGATAACTATCGCGAGCTACGCCAGCCCTTGTTAAACATGATGCTTAAAAATCACGTCAGGGGGACACTTTTACTCGCCCAGGAAGGCATTAATGGCACCATCGCGGGTAGCCGGGTTGCGATCGACCTGATCCTCGACTGGATTCGTTCAGACCATCGCCTGCAACAATTGCGCTGCACGTTTTTTTACGATGACGAAATGCCATTTTATCGCTCGCGGGTAAAACTAAAGAGAGAGATCGTCACCATGGGCGTCGGGGGCATAGATCCCAATCGAGTCGTTGGCACCTACGTTAAACCTGAGGACTGGAATTCACTGGTCTCCGATCCCGAGGTCACCCTGGTCGATACGCGCAACGCTTACGAGTCTGCGATCGGTACTTTTGAATCTGCCATCGTGCCCAATACCGAATCCTTTCGCGAATTTCCAAAGTATGTGGCTGACACGCTCGATCCCGCGAAGCACCCAAAAGTCGCGATGTTTTGTACCGGTGGAATACGTTGTGAGAAATCCACAGCACTGCTTAAACAACAGGGTTTCGAAGAGGTTTATCACTTGCAGGGTGGCATTTTGAAATACCTCGAGGTGGTGCCAGAATCGCAGTCGTTATGGCAGGGTGAGTGCTTCGTATTTGACAATCGAGTCAGTGTGACCCATGCCCTCGAAAAAGGCAGTTATGATCAATGCCACGCCTGCCGATTGCCAATTACCGATATCGATAAACAAAGCCACAAGTACCAGCAGGGTATCAGTTGCCCCGCCTGTTACGATCGAAAAACAGATCACGAGAGGGCGCGCTTTCGTGAACGTGAAAAACAGGTGCGGCTCGCCAGTCGTCGTGGCGAACCTCATATTGGTTCTGCGGTTCGTCAATTGAACCGGCAGCGTAAAAAACTCAAACTGGCTTCGAAAAACGAACAACGCGAAGCTTTAAGATGAAAACAATAGGGCTCATCGGCGGCATGAGCTGGGAAAGCACCGAGTACTACTATCGCCAGATAAATGAAGCGGTTCGCCAACGCCTGGGTGGTCTGCATTCAGCACAGATATTACTTTACAGTGTCGATTTTGCCGCGATTGAAAAACTACAACATACCGGTGACTGGGACGCCGCCGCAGACATCCTGTCTCGCGCCGCACAATCACTCGAATCCGGTGGCGCCGATTTCTTTCTGATTTGTACCAATACCATGCATAAGGTAGCGGAATCTGTCGAGCGATCGGTAGGCATTCCTTTACTGCATATCGCCGATGCCACCGCGAACGTTCTTAAACAGGACCAGGTTTCTCGCATCGGCCTGCTTGGCACCGCATTCACCATGGAACAAGATTTTTATAAAGGCCGGCTTAGCCAGCGACACGGTATCGAAGTTATTGTACCGGGGGCCAGTGAAAGAGAAACAGTCCATAACATCATTTACCAGGAACTATGTCTCGGCGAGGTAAAACCGGCATCAAAACAGGCATATCTGCAAATTATCGACGGCTTAATGAGCCAGAAAGTGGATGGCATCATCCTTGGTTGTACCGAAATCTGCATGCTCCTGGATCAGTCGGATACCGCTGCAAAAATTTATGACACCACGGCCATCCACGCTCTCCAGGCAGTGGACCTGGCGCTTTAACCCCCAAACTGCATGAAGGCTGTGCTTTGCGTCCTAGTGTATCGGTTGACTACGCTTGCTTGCTAACCACTTGATGATCGGTTGCCATTGATCCAGGTCGCGTCGTATCAAAAAAGGTGCTAGCTCGAAAATGCCAAGCCCTCTTTCAGCCGCCCGGTTATAGTTTTGTGATTCGCGCAGCACACTGATAAACGGTGCCTTACGCACCTTCCTCAGGAATGCGTCTAGCTGATGGTAGACGTTGGTATTTTCCCGGCAGCGATTCGCGACCAGTGCGACCCGACACTCCTTGCGCGCTATACGCCCATTATCGAGGACCTTCCGTATGAACGGTGTTGCCGCTCGCATATCGACAGGCGATGGTAGTATCGGAATAATGATGCTTTGCGCCCGACGCAGATAACCATTCAGCTCTTTTCCGTGAACCGCAGCAGGGGTATCGTAAATTACATAGTCAGCATTTCGAGGGGCGCGGAAATTACCCCTGGAGGCATCGATTGCAATAATTGTCGAACGCCCCCGGGGCCTGGCCTCGAACCAATCGATGCTCGACAACTGAGGGTCAAGGTCGACCAGAACCACTTTCTTTCCCTGTGTCGAATAATAGCTGGCAAGGTTGGTGGCTAGCGTGCTTTTACCCGAACCGCCCTTGGAATTTAGTACCATTATTGATCGCATATATTCGCCCCGATAATTATTAATCCGGGTTAATTATCCTGGAAATCAGAAGCTGGTGCAAAATCGGGGGTTTCAAGTCTGTCGTCGACACTATTTTGATTCAGATCCTATACCCAGTTCATCCCAGATATCGTCGATCTTTTTGATCACCGCCGCCTCCATGGTAATCGGCCTGCCCCACTCCCGGCTGGTTTCAGTCCCGATCTTGTTGGTTGCATCCAGACCTACTTTGGAGCCGAGTCCGGAAACCGGTGAGGCAAAGTCGAGGTAATCGATCGGCGTGTTTTCCACCAGGGTTAAATCCCGAGCAGGATCCATGCGCGTGGATATCGCCCAAATAACATCCTTCCAGTCGCGTGCGTTGATATCATCATCGACCACTATGATGAACTTGGTATACATGAACTGGCGTAAAAACGACCAGACACCCATCATCACTCGCTTGGCATGGCCAGGATATTGCTTTTTCATACTGACGACGGCGACACGGTAGGAGCAACCTTCTGCGGGCAGGTAAAAATCGACAATTTCCGGAAACTGCTTTTGCAAAAGCGGAATAAACACCTCATTGAGCGCAAGACCAAGAATTGCCGGCTCGTCGGGGGGCCGGCCGGTGTAGGTACTGTGATAAATCGGGTCCTTACGCATCGTCATTGCTTCAATGGTAAACACCGGGAATCGCTCAACCTCGTTGTAATAACCGGTATGATCGCCGAATGGGCCTTCATCGGCGTCATCATCGGCATAGATAAATCCCTCCAGTATAATCTCGGCGCGCGCCGGGATCTGTAGATCCGACAACAGTGATTTGGCGACTTCCGTTTTAGCCCCGCGCAATAGGCCGGCAAATGCATATTCGGACAAATTATCCGGAATTGGCGTCACCGCGGCGAGAATGGTTGCAGGGTCGCAACCCAGAACGACAGATACTGGAAAGGGCTGGTCAGCTTTCTCGGCCCGCCATTCCAGGTAATCGAGCGCTCCGCCTCGCTGTGGCAACCAGCGCATGATGACCTTGTTCCTGGCGATAACCTGTTGGCGGTAAATACCCAGGTTCTGGCGTTGTTTCAATGGTCCCCGTGTGGTGACAAGGCCCCAGGTAATCAGCGGGCCGGCATCATCCGGCCAGCAAGTTTGAATCGGCAATATTGACAGGTCGACATCATCACCGGTGATTTTAATTTGCTGACATTTGGGATTTTTAACCTGCCGCGGTGACATGTCGAGGATTTTCCGGTAAATCGGAAGGGTTTTAATCGCATCAATGAAACCCTTCGGTGGTTCGGGCTGTTTCAAAAAAGCCAGCAATTTGCCAACTTCACGCAAAGACCCCAGCGCACTCGCGCCCAATGCTCGCGCAACCCGCTGCTCTGTACCAAACAGGTTCGCCAATAGTGGTATCCGGCTATCACCCGCCTGCTCGAACAGCAGTGCCGGACCCTGTTGCTTTAGGGTTCGATCGGCTATTTCGGTTATTTCAAGATCAGGATCGATTCGCTGTGTAATACGTTTCAGTTCACCGTCTTTTTCCAGTTGCTCGATGAACTCCCGCAAGTCCCGGTAATGCATAATCAGTTCCGTGAATTAACGATAAGCTGGTTCTGGGCAGTCGTGGAGACTACCAGATCTTGATGCCATGAAAACGTTTACGGATACGGGCCTCGATAAACAACTTCCCGGTCAGAAATCCCACTAACAGGAATAAAACGATAAGTGGAATCATATATTGCCAATATGTCATTGCAGTTGTTAATAGTGCCTTAATCGGCAATGCCATAATCGACTCAACCGAAGCTGCTATTGCGGCTTCCATATCTGCTTTTAACTGCGCCGCCTGTTCCAGTTCGGCAATGGTTTGCTGGAATTGTTCATTTTTAGCTTCTACCGACAGGAAATTTTCACTCATTGCATCCATATCGACTTCGTATTGATCTATGACCATCTTGCTATTAGCCAGTTTCTCGATTTCCCGGTTCAGCACCTGGTTTTTTAGCTTTTCCTGTTTTAGCAACAAATTCGCTGTCGGCTCGGGCACCAGAAAACCTCGTTTAACCCAGCCCTGTTTTCCATTCGGGGTTACGACCAGGGCGTAGTTACCCGAAATTTGGATAATTGCGAGTTTATCGCCAGAAGAAAGTAATTGCAGCGAACCACTTTTATCGCTGGC
>JAPUFZ010000266.1 GCA_027293245.1 Gammaproteobacteria bacterium | reverse complement strand
CACTGGATTTAACTTTCTTGAAGCTTCGCTACCAACACTGGTCGCGTGTATAGCACCGGCAGATATGAAGGGTACGGCGATGGGCTTGTTTTCCAGCGCGCAATTTCTGGGGGCTTTTAGCGGCGGCGTGATTGGCGGCCTGTTGCTCGCCGGCCCATCTTATTCTCATGGTTTTCTGTTGCTTGCGAGCTTATTGTGGGTATGGTGGATAGTAGCCGTGTTCATGGAAACGCCTCAACGGGTGGCGTCAAGAGTCATATCCCTGAAAGATATGGAACAGGAGGCGGTTGAATTGTTCTTAAAACAGGCGTCGTCGATCAAGGGAGTACAGGAAGTTTCGGTTTATACTGAAGATCGAGTCGCCTACCTGTAGGTGGAAAAGACGTTCGACGAGCAAGCGTTGAAGGCCTTACTGGCTCGCTAAACTGACTTAATTTGCATTTTTTATTAGTTTCAAAGGAAAACTATTGCAATTCTGATTCAATCCTGTAGTCTAGGGGTTACTAGCTTACACCCTGTAGGTTAGTAAAGGGAGCTGGACCAGGTTCAGCATAATGTCCCAACGGGACAAATTAAAAGGATATTAATATGAAAACATTATCAACACTCGCGGCCATTGCCGCATTCACAATCTCATCGATCACTTTTGCCAGCCCGGTAAATATCAATACCGCAACCGCGTCGGAAATATCCGAATCGCTGAATGGTATCGGTATGGTCAAGGCCCAGGCTATCGTCGATTTTCGTACCACCAATGGACTGTTTAGCAGCGCTGATCAGATCACCATGGTGAACGGCATTGGTGATTCGACCTACGAGAAGATCAAGGCAGATATCCTGCTGAAGTAATCGGCAATTTAGCCGAATCAGGGGCCTCGGAAAAGTGAAATTTTACGAGGCCCCGTAGTTTAATTTTCTGTTAATCTTGAAGTGGTCGCATAATAAGTTCTGGTTTACCGGGTAGCTGGTATTTTGGTCAGTAATTCTGCGCGATAGTGATAATTCAAACTCGCTAAATATGGCTTCTACCAGTAAAATACCCGCCAGCGAAATACTGATGTAGATCACACTAATATCCGGAGTAAGTTATGTCTAGAGGCGTCAATAAAGCAATCATCGTAGGAACACTGGGCCAGGACCCAGATGTAAAGTACACAGCCACCGGTAGTCCGGTTGTGAATATCAGTGTCGCGACCAACGAATCCTGGAAAGACAAGCAAACCGGCGAACAGGTTGAGAAAACCGAGTGGCATCGTATCGTCATGTTCGGAAAGCTTGCGGAAATTGCCGCACAGTATTTGAAAAAGGGATCACAGGCATACTTCGAAGGCAAAATTCAGACCCGCAAGTGGCAGGATAAAGAAGGTCATGATCGATACACCACCGAGATTGTCGCCAACGAAATGCAAATGCTAGGTGGCCGGCAATCATCCGGCAGCGTACCGTTTGAGCCGGATTCGCAGCAAACTTCAAAGCCGAAATCACCAGAAACCGCAGCGGTTGATGACGGATTCGACGATATCCCATTTTAAAAAACACCTTAGACAATAACTGTAAATATCGTCATACCGGTACCGGATCAAGCCCGGCATGACGGGACCCGGTATCCAGCGCTTTGTAAGGTGCAATAACCAAAGGCATTGCGCCAGATAAACAGTCAGATACCATTCATATGACAAATTACGACGTATTTAACGGCGATGCCGATGGTATCTGTGCCTTGCAGCAATTACGTCTGCATTCACCCAGAAATTCGGTATTGATATCGGGTCTGAAGCGCGATATCGATTTGCTCTCGCAAGTTCAGGCTGGCGCGGGCGATAATATTACCGTGCTCGATATTTCGTTGGAAAAGAATCGTGTTGCCCTGGACCGGGTGCTCGAGGCAGGCGCTAGCGTATTTTACGCCGACCACCATTATTCGGGCGATATCCCGCAGCACGAAGGGCTGGACGCGCATATTGATCTGTCCGCCGATACCTGTACCAGTTTGATCATTAATCACTATTTGGAAAATGCCTGGTCAAAATGGGCAGTGGTTGGCGCGTTTGGGGATAATTTTGATGCGGTCGCGATCGATCTGGGTCGATCGACTGGCCTCGATGACAGTGAGTTAGGCAAGATGCAGCAGTTGGGAATATGCCTGAATTACAACGGCTATGGATTTGAACTCGAAGACCTGATGTTTCATCCTGCCGATCTATATCAAATTTTGCAAAACTTTGAAGATCCAGTTGATTTTATCAATTCCGATCCGCGTTACAAAGTGCTACTGGCGCAGTATCAATCCGATATGCACTCGTCTGAAAACACCAGACCCGAGTCAGTCAGTTCGACCGGGGCAGTTTATATGTTACCCACCGAATCCTGGGCCAGACGCATAGTCGGTGTGATGGGCAACAATCTGGCGAAACAGAACCCTAACCTGGCCCATGCACTGTTGATCGACCGGGGCGATGGCAGCTATCGGGTGAGTGTGCGGGCACCCTATAGTCGAAAGCAGGGCGCCGATGATCTATGCCGACAGTTTGCCTCGGGTGGAGGCCGTAAAGCCGCGGCAGGCATAAACCATTTGACCTATAATCTGTTAGCAGAATTTGTACAAAAATTTAATCACGCATTTGAGATCGATTCATGACCGAACAGGATAAAAGCAGCAACGTAGTCTGGCACCATGCCACGGTAACCCGAAATCGACGCGAGGCGATGAACCAGCACCGTGGCGGTGTATTCTGGTTCACCGGGCTTTCGGGTGCAGGCAAATCGACGCTAGCACATTATGTCGAAGAAAAATTATACCAGAAGGGTTGTCACACCTACGTTCTCGATGGCGACAATGTGCGCCATGGGCTTTGTGCCGATTTGTCATTCTCTGATGAAGACCGAAAGGAAAATATTCGCCGAATTGGCCAGATGTCGAATCTATACGTGCAGGCCGGCGTCATCGTGCTTACCGCGTTTATCTCACCGTTCAGGTCTGACCGAGAAAATGTGCGGAAAATTGCCGGATCGGATTTTCACGAGATCTATTGCAAAGCCAGTCTCGAGGTTTGCGAGACTCGCGATGTCAAGGGTTTGTACAAACGGGCCAGGGCAGGAGAGATACCCGATTTTACCGGCATTAGTTCGCCCTATGAAGAACCCGAGAATCCTGAACTTGAGATCGATACCGAGAGCCATCTGGAAGAGTGTGCTGATGAGGTATTTAAATACGTCGTTAAAGCTGTCGATTTGTGATTAGTCATATAAAGCTGGCATTTATAGACTCAGATAATTTGAGGATGCGCTTTAAATCAAATTTACCAAGAGTAAAACATTGTAGGTATGTTTACCATAATATGAAAGTTCTGGTCACACCCGGTGAAAGTTTCATGGGTTCTGCGATTATTCGATAAATTATCAACAGCGATAAATATTTTTGATCGATACTGGCACCAATACGGCAGTAGACCAACATTGGCTAAATCATAGTAAGTTTCAAGTAGTCAACAATCTAATTAGGTCAAATTTAACATGAAGAAAATATTGGTAACTGGTGGAGCTGGATTCCTTGGGTCTCATCTGTGTAAGAGATTGCTGGAGGAAGGCAATGATGTGTTGTGTGTAGATAATTTATTTACCGGAGCGAAGAAGAATATTCACCAACTTTTTGATAATACCTATTTTGAATTTTTACGGCACGATGTGACGTTTCCACTCTATGTTGAAGTAGATGAGATATATAACCTGGCCTGTCCGGCAAGCCCAGTTTATTACCAGTATGATCCAGTACAGACAACTAAAACGAATGTACATGGTGCGATTAACATGTTGGGGCTTGCAAAGCGCATAGGTGCTCGAATTCTTCAAGCGTCGACTTCGGAGGTGTATGGTGACCCGGAAATACACCCGCAGCAA
>JAPUFZ010000265.1 GCA_027293245.1 Gammaproteobacteria bacterium | reverse complement strand
TACCGATAACGGGTCTCGCAATTGCAGCTATACGCACGCCGGGCGCCGGTGAAGGGCAATTTTACCCGAGCCCCAGCATGCGCTTCGACGATATCGACAATGACCTGGTTAAAATCAGCGGCCGAATCGAACAGGCCGGTGGCGAAATCGTCCGACTCAAGGGACGTGTACTGGATCGAGATGGCAAGCCGGTAGAATCGGCGCAGGTGGAAATCTGGCAATGTGATGTCAATGGACGCTACTTGCACCGGGGCGACTCTGGCGGGAGATCAAGGGATAATGGGTTCCAGGGGTTTGGCTATGATACTACCGATGCCGAAGGAGAATTCACCTTCCGGACCATCAAACCGGTGCCATACACGAGCCGTACACCGCATATTCATCTGAAGGTGCTGGTCGCTGGCAAGGAACAGCTCACCACGCAGTTGTATTTAGCCGACCATCCCGGTAACGACCGCGACTGGCTTTACCAGAGAATTCCTTTTCAACAACGCGACCTGGTGACGATGCATTTTAAAAAATCCAATCAGGATCCGCTGGCAGAAGTTGAACTGGTGATCTGACTGGAAATGAATTCAATTCCGTTGACAGCTACCTTATTGCACGACCTTTAAACGGAAAGACGGCAGGTACTTTTTGTTTATACTCGACATAGGCCTGGCCAAATTGAGCCACCAGTCCTCGCTCTTCAAACCAGGTTCCTATTACCAGGTATAGACATCCCCATAGAGCAGTCTGCACACCAAATTCACTCAATGATCCGCCAACTAAGTACAGGTAAACCCCGAGGTACAGTGGATGCCGTACATACTGGTGCATCCCGCTAAGGTGGAGCAGCTCTTCATTGGCTGCCTGGTCGTCGCCCTGATGTAACTGCGTTACACCGGTAAAACGTCCCATGTCATACTGTGTCAAGCTGGCCACTATCACTATTATCCCTGCCACCTGGCAGATTATGGCCGCTACTGCAAGGTCGCGTCCCAGATCAAACCCTACCGAATTGCCACCCAGCATTATCCCACCACCAATGATCACGAGTCCTATATGCAGGGCTGAAAACAAGTTATAAACAAGGCGGTAAGTACGCCCAAATAGAGGCCGTAATACCCGTTTGACAGAATTGCGTGCAAACAGGGAGTGGACTGTTCCAAAGCTTAACCACAGTAAGGCATAAATTAATATTTCAAGTTTAGTCATACGGGATTACGTTCCAGGCAAAAGAAACTAAGGGCTCTTACTGGTCTATATAGTCCTGATCATGATACGACTATTTGTTTTGCTCACGTTCGAAATCCTGACTATATGTAAATCAAGCATAGCAGACGCATCGGATAATCTGGCAAGATTGTCATTCCAGTTCTGACAACTCCACATTACGCCCCTGCTGCAACGATAACAAAGCGGCTTCAGCAAGCAATATTGCCTGCAGACCATCATCCAATGTCGGTATCTTTATCGCTTCACCCATCAAGAATCGTACAAAACTATCCAGTTCCGCGCGGTAGGACGACTCGTAGCGCTCGAGAAAGAAATGTACTGGCCTGGCACTGCTGACACCCGCATGGCTATAGGCCAGGACTGTATTTTCAGTAACATTTTGTGCGACCAGCATACCCACGGAACCATGCACCTCGATACGTTGGTCATAGCCAAAACTGGCACGACGACTGTTTGAGATCTGCGCGAGTTTTCCGTTCGCGCTAGTCATCGTGATCACGGCAGTATCCACATCACCCGCCTCGCCGATTTTTGCATCTACCAGGCAGGAAGCCCGGGCACTGACGCTGACCACTTCCTCGGTTAACAGGAATCGAGCCATATCGAAATCGTGGATCGTCATATCACGAAACAGTCCCCCGGACACTTTAATATAATCAAGCGGTGGTGGCGCTGGATCCTTGGAAATTATACTCACCAGTTCCACCACACCGACTCCGCCTGCCTCGACCTGCTTTTGCAATGCCTGGAAGTGTGGATCGAAACGGCGATTAAATCCGACCATGGTTTTACAATCGCTTTGTGACACTCGTTCCAGGCACTGCCGTACACGTTGTAGCGACAGGTCTATCGGCTTTTCGCAGAACACATGTTTTCCCGCCGCAACAGCCGCTTCGATCAAATCGGCATGGGTATCGGTGGCAGAACATATCAGCACCGCATGGATGTCATCGCTGGCAAAGATTTGTTCCGGGGTCATCTGCTCGCAACCAAGTTCAACAGCAAGCCGATCAGCATTGGCCTTCATAGGATCGTGCAGTGCTGCCAGTTGCGCCTGCGCATTTCTGACCAGGTTACCTCCGTGAATCGTACCGATACGACCTGCACCAAATAAGGCAAAGTTGATCATTAATACTCCTATGGGACAATAGTATAACCAGCAGCCAATGCGGCCGGTTCGAGCGCTGCGTATCCGATGCAGGCATATTCATAGGGATCGGCCTCGGCCGGGTCTTGCTCCGCCTCGACGATGATCCAACCCTCGTATTTCTTCTCGGCCAGGGCCCGCATTACTTTATAATAGTCGATCATGCCGTCACCGGGTACGGTGAAGACGCCCCTCAATACACAATCCAGAAAAGAGTCCCTGCTCCTGTCAACAGTATCGAGTACCTCTGATCGAATATCCTTTGCATGCACATGGTTGACCCGGTGTCCGTATCGTTCGATGACAGCAACTATATCGCCACCCGCGAACAGTAGATGCCCGGTATCGATCAGCAGGCCCACCGCATCTCCGGTATTGGCCATTGTCAGCTCCAGTTCGCGCTCGGTTTCCACGCCGCTGCCCACATGGTGATGGAAAGCCAGCGCGACACCCTGGCTGACACAGTACTCCGCCAGCCCCGTGAGTCGCTCTCCGTAGGCCACAAATTCAGATTCAGGCAACACCGGCTTATTGTCCAATGGCTGATCCTGACGGTTTTGCACGGTCTCCCAGGTTTCACCGTATACCAGTACCGGCGCATCCAGGGCTGCAAACAGCGCGAGCTGGGGCTTGACCCGCTCGAGTTCATTTTTCAGGTCATTGTGCAGTAAGAGACCCGAATACCACCCGGATACCAGCTTCAGATCGTGTTCGGCGAGTACCTTTCCGAGGGGTTTCACGTCTCTGGGAAACTTACCCCCAATTTCGGTGCCGGTGTACCCGGCCAGGCGGGTTTCGCGTAAACAGGTTTCGAGCGGGGTGTCCCCGCCCAGTTGTGGCAGGTCGTCGTTAGACCATGAAACTGGAGACATGCCAAATTTCAATTCCACGGGGATTTACTCGGCCTGTTTCAAAATCCATTCATGCGCTGGATCATTGGCAAAATGCCATTCACGAATCGGTCCCGCCATGACGTTAAGATAGTAGCTGGTATA
Organism: Gammaproteobacteria bacterium; assembly: GCA_027293245.1. Classification (GTDB taxonomy): domain Bacteria; phylum Pseudomonadota; class Gammaproteobacteria. The sequence goes on along the minus strand of JAPUFZ010000265.1, from coordinate 11 downwards.
GCCATGCGGCA
>JAPUFZ010000264.1 GCA_027293245.1 Gammaproteobacteria bacterium | reverse complement strand
CCGCTACCAACACTATAGTGGTTAATTTTCGAACTCGTTTGTTTGTTATTTTCATGCTCTAATCCTCCTGCGGATTTATGTTTAATCTAATGTTTGTAGACGCCTGCTGATCAATACACTATCTACCATTAACGCCTGCTGAACTCCGAACAGCCTGTCCATATATTATTCCAGTGCTTACTATGCCTCCGGCCGAAACGCTTGGCCCAACGATACCGGTGCATTCAGGCGCACTGTATTTTGATCACGAGAAATGATCACCAGTACAATTATCGTTGCCAGGTAAGGCAGCGCCGACAAAAATTGTGAGGGTATATTGATATCCATTCCCGAACCCTGGACAAACAATTGTGCAATCATCACACCACCGAACAAATAGGCGCCGACGAGCACCCGAAATGGGCGCCAGGTTGCAAATACCACCAGCGCAATCGCGATCCAGCCTCGACCCGAGACCATACCTTCGACCCACAACGGGGTATAAAATACCGATAGAAAAGAGCCACCGATACCCGCCATGGCGCCACCGAATAGCGTTGCCATATAGCGAATGCGTATTACGTGATAACCGATCGAGTGCGCTGATGTTGGAGACTCGCCTACCGCGCGTAATATCAGTCCCTGCCGGCTCCTGTATAAGAACCAGATAATGCCGGCAACCAGCAACCAGGAAAAATACACCAGTGACTGCTGATTAAACAATACCCCTAAAACCGGAATATCAGCAAGCATCGGTATGCGCCAGGGTGCAACCGTTTTCAGGATTTCAGATTCATAAGGTTTGCCGATAAACGCTGAAAGACCGACGCCTAAAATTGACAGGGCAAGGCCGCTGGCCACCTGGTTACCCATCAGGGTCAGAACAACCACGGCAAACAGAAAAGACATTAAAATACCCGCCAACATACCCGCCAGTACCCCCAGCCAGGGGTTACCGGTATGATGCGTGATCGCAAACCCTGCAATCGCTCCCATTGCCATCATGCCTTCGGCACCGAGGTTAAGCACACCCGATTTTTCAGCGATGAGTTGGCCCAGGGCGACGATGATCAGTGGCGTACCGGCCACGATGGTAGCAGCCAGCATCGCTGTTAAGAGTCCACTATCCATTAGTCACGACCCCACTTTAAACGATAGTTAATAAACACATCGGAACCCAGTAAAAACATCAGCAACATACCCTGAAACACGTTCGATATCGACGAAGGCAGGTTCATATACTGCTGTGCCTGTTCACCACCGAGGTATAACAGGGCCATTAGCAGGCTGGCGAAAAATATACCTATTGGGTTTAGCCGCGCTACAAAGGCGACGATGATTCCGGCGAATCCGTAGTTGTTAGACACGTGCTCGGTCAACTGGCCCATGGGCCCGGATACCTCGGACATGCCTGCCAGTCCGGCCATCCCACCACCGGCGAGCAGGCCTATCCAGATCATGCGTTTGGCCGAAAATCCAGCGTAACGTGCAGCGTTTTTGGCATTGCCGGCCACCCGCATCTGGAAGCCAAGAAAACTTCGATTCATAAAGATATAACCAACCAGCAGGGCGCTCATGGCAAACAAAAAGGCCGCATTCAGCCGGGTCCCTTCGACCAGCATGGGTAACAGGGCTGATTCTTCAAACATTCGTGACTGGGGGAAATTGAAACCGTCGGGATCCATCATCGGCCCGTGCACCAGCCAGGAAACCATCAGTTGCGCGACATAGACCAGCATCAGTGATACCAGTATCTCGTTAGTATTGAAGCGGGTCTTTAGAAATGCCGGAACCGAGGCCCACAACATGCCACCGATACCGCCGGCTATGACCATGGCGACCAGGACAAAGGCACTGTCCGATTCGTAAAAGTACAGAGCTACCGCGCTCGCCGCGGCACCGCCCATAATATACTGGCCCTCGGCGCCGATATTCCACACGTTGGCACGGAATCCAACCGCCAGTCCTATCGCCACCAGCATCAGCGGAGTGGCCTTTAGAAACAACTCGGATACACCGTAGGAATCGCGGACTGGGTTGATAAAAAATATTTTAAACCCCTCGATCGGATCTTTACCGAGGAAAGTAAACAGCAACAATCCTCCAATCAACATCAACACGATGGCAAGCAGGGGTGACGCATAGGACATTAATTTTGAAGGTTCGGCGCGCGCTTCGAGTCTAAGCATAATCGCTCTCCTCTATGCTGGCCGCATCGGGCCACATACCACTCATCCACACGCCTATTTCATCGATATTAGTGTCGGCCAGTTTTTTCGCCGGCGACAATCGACCGTTGGCAATCACCGCTATGCGATCCGAGATCTCAAACAGTTCTTCGAGTTCTTCCGATATCACCAGGATCGCGGCGCCATCATTTCTTAAATCGATTAGCCGTTGACGAATAAAGGCCGCCGCACCGACGTCCACGCCCCAGGTGGGCTGGGCCGCGACGAGTAATTTGGGTACCTGTAAAATCTCCCTGCCCATGATAAATTTTTGTAAATTTCCACCCGATAAGGACTGCGCAGCATGGCCTGAACCACCGCATTTAACGTTAAATTCGGCAATACAGCGATCGGCAAACTTCTCCACCACGCCGAAACGAATCATGCCATATTTGAGCATCTGAGCTCCATGAGCGGTCAACAGGGTATTATCTGCGAGTGACATTTGCGGGACTGCGCCCCGCCCCAGGCGCTCCTCCGGGACGAAACCCATACCCACAGACCGTCTGGCATCCGGGCGCAATGATCCAGACTGGATACCGCAGATTTCGATTAAATCGTTTTGCGCCAGTGGCTGTTCACCGGAAAGTGCATACAGCAGTTCCTGTTGACCATTGCCCGATACACCGGCAATACCGAAAATTTCCCCCGAATAGATTTCGAGATCGATATCCCGCAAATTGGTGCCAAAAGGGTCATCCGATGGCTGCGACAGCTTATTCAAACGCAGGCGTACTTCACCCACCACGGCAAGCCCATCGTGTTGGCAAACCGGCAATTCCTTGCCAATCATCAGGCTCGCCATCGACTTCGGAGTTTCCTCGGAAGGAATACAGTCGCCGGTTACCTTGCCATCACGCAGAACCGTGGCGACGTGACAGAGTTCCTGGATTTCATCGAGCTTGTGGCTGATATAGAGGATGCTGCAACCTTCGTCGGCCAGCTGGCGCAGGGTGTCAAACAGCTTGCGTACCGCCTGTGGTGTCAACACCGAGGTTGGTTCGTCCATAATCAGTAACTTGGGGTTTTGTAACAGGCATCGCACAATCTCGACACGCTGGCGTTCACCCACTGACAGCGCATGTACCAGGCGATGGGGAACTACCGGTAAACCGTATTTTTTCGAAACCTCGGTGATTTGCTTGGCGAGTTCCTTTAAATCGGGATCGCCGGGCAATGCCAGTGCTATATTTTCTACTACCGTCAGTGTTTCGAACAACGAAAAATGCTGGAATACCATTCCGATGCCGAGACTGCGAGCATGCGCCGGGCTTTCTACCTGCAGGGTCTCACCTTCCCATTTGATTTCGCCGGCGTCGGGTTTGGCGACGCCGTAAATCATTTTCATCAGAGTACTCTTGCCGGCGCCGTTTTCGCCCAGCACCGCATGAATTTCGCCTTTTTTAACCTTTAGCGATACATCGTCGTTGGCTATAACCGAGGGATATATCTTGGTAAGGCCGCTGAGTTCGAGCCTGACCTCGCCTGGGGCATCCGTGCTGGATGTCATCTAGTTCTCCCGAGTGATCTACGCACTTTTGGATTATTATTGATATTAGATACAGACCGATCGTATACCTGCATTAATTCAGCGGCAACCGAAATTGCAATTACCGCCGGCTGCTTGCCCTGAATCCCATCGATGCCAATAGGGCAGGTCATGCGTGCAAACTGTGATGCCTCGAAGCCCCGACGCGACATCCGGGTTTCAAATAATCGGCGTTTCGAGGCTGAACCAATCAAACCAAAATAAGCGAAATCATCACGTTTGAGGATTTGTTCGGTCAATTGCTGGTCGAGCGCATGATCGTGCGTCATCACCAGAAAAAAACAGCCTGCCGGTGCGGCATCGACTTCCGCCTCAGGCGTGTCGGTACAGATAAACTCTACCTCGGCAGGCGTTCCTGCGGCAGGCGTTCCTGTGGCAGGCACTCCTGATATCAGTTGATCGTCACGAGTATCGATCCAGCGGATGCCTATCGGCAACTCCTGCATAATCTTGACGATGGCTCGACCGACATGTCCGGCACCGAATAAAACTAACTGGAAATCGGCTTTTCGGGTGGCTTCAATAAAGTAGGTATCTTCATCTGCCTGCGCCTGAAACAGGACGACATTAGTCTCACCGATCAAAAGTGATTGCGCCGCTTTCAGCAGATGCGCCTGCGCCACTCGATCCGACAGTGCATTTTGTACCCGGCCCTCGGCCAGTATCAGATAGTCAGAGCCAGGCTCGCCGGCCGATTGGTGAGCGCTCACCAGGCGCACCCAGTCCTCGCCACGCGAATCAAACTGATTTGCCGTCGCTAACCACGGCGTAGACTCGACGATCGGTTCAAACATCAGGTTGACCAGGCCACCGCAACACTGTCCGAGCCCGGCGCCCAGGGGAAATCGCCGCAATTGATTCGGTTGCTCGGTATCAAGTTGTGCACGCGCTATCATGCAGGCCTTGTGTTCGAGGTTGCCGCCACCGATAGTACCGTACAAAGAATCGCGCGTGACGATCATTTTCGCACCCGGTTCACGCGGCGTAGAGCCAACCGTCGAAGCCACCGTCACCATCACCGCCGGTATCGCCTGTTGTTGCAGCTCAAGCAGCCTGTTAACCCAGTTCATCACAAGGTTTCCCGACCTTCGCGCACTGCGCTGACTGCATAAAGAATAGCCTCGGGCGTGGCCGGGGCGCGTAAAGGCGGATTAATCGCGTTGTCACCAACGCTCGCTATCGCATCACGAATCGCAAAAAATACCGAGAATGGCAATAGCAGGGGTGGTTCACCCGTTGCTTTCGAGCGCATGATGGTCGGCTCGACATTGGGATTTTCAAAAAGCTCTGTATAGAACTGCTCCGGACAGTCGGTAATCGTCGGTATCTTATAGGTCGACGGCGCGTGTGTGGTCAGGCGGCCTTTGTCATCCCAGCATAATTCTTCGCTCGTCAGCCATCCCATGCCCTGTATATATGCGCCTTCAATCTGGCCAATATCAATCGCCGGGTTAATCGAATTACCGGCGTCGTGCAACAGATCGGCGCGCAGCAGTTTCCACTCTCCACTTAAGGTGTCGACAATTACTTCAGATACGGCCGCGCCGTAGGCAAAATAATAGAACGGCCTTCCCTGCATATTGACAGCATCCCAATGTAGACCGGGGGTTTTGTAAAACCCATCGGACCACAACTGCACGCGTGACTCGTAAGCCAGGGTAACCAGTTGGGTAAAGGCAATAGACTGATCCCCAATACTGGCCTGGTTATCGGCAAAGCGGACCTCGCCTGCATCGCCACCAAACTGCCCGGCAGCCACTTCCGCGAGGCGGTTTTTAATTTGTCTTGCTGCATCCTGCGCGGCCTTGCCATTCAAATCGCAACCAGTGGAGGCCGCGGTAGCGGAAGTATTGGCTACCTTACTGGTATCGGTCGCAGTCGCGCGTACCCAGCGCAAATCGATACCCAGTTCCAGCGCCACGATCTGAGATATCTTGGTGTGCAGGCCCTGCCCCATTTCGGTGCCACCATGATTCACCAGTACCGAACCGTCGGTATAGACGTGCACCAGGGCGCCGGCCTGATTGTAACGTACCAGGTTGAAGGAGATGCCAAACTTGACCGGCGTGAGGGCGATACCCTTGCGTAAAACCGGGCTGTCCAAATTGAATTTGTCGACCGCCGCACGGCGCGACGCGTAGTCACTGCTGGATTCGAGCTGCGCTACCAGTTCGTTAATGACATTGTCATTGAGTTCCTGTCCGTAAGGCGTGACGTTACGGCTATGCTTGCCATAGAAATTGAGCTTTCGTACCTCGAGCGCGTCTTTGCCGAGCGTACGCGCGATATTATCGATTATATATTCGATTGCGATTGCACCCTGCGGTCCGCCAAAGCCACGGAAAGCGGTATTCGACTGGGAATTGGTTTTTGCGCTGAAAGCGTTGATTTCGACATCGTTCAAGTAGTAGGCATTGTCCAGATGGCACACTGCCCGGGTCACCACCGGCCCGGTGAGGTCGGCGGAAAAACCTGACTGCGCGGCCATTTCAATACGAATCGCCTGGATTAAACCATCGTCGTCGTAACCCACTTCATATTCATAGTGAAAACCGTGACGCTTGCCGGTCACCATCATATCGTCGTCCCGGTCGAGGCGGAGCTTAACCGGGCAGTTCAATCGTTGTGCGGCAACTGAGGCAATACAGGCAAATATCGCCGATTGCGATTCCTTACCGCCGAATCCACCCCCCATGCGACGCATTTCCACCACCACCTGGTTGGC
>JAPUFZ010000263.1 GCA_027293245.1 Gammaproteobacteria bacterium | reverse complement strand
TTAAAAGCCCGCCAGTTGCGAATTCAAAAAACTGACAAACCCATACAGCTCTGCCTGGGTCTCGCCATATCTGCTATCTACCCAGGTCCTGTTACCGGGATTCGTTTCTCCAGGCCTAGCGATTCATCGAAACCACTGTTTTCAACTGCGAATCGGAATCGCTTTCTGCGCGCGCCATACGACGGTTAATTTCATCAAAACTTAACCGGGTCCAGGCATCCTGATGAGCAAATAATTCACGTAACAGGGCATTGTTTAAACGATGTCCAGGTTTATGCGAATATAGATGTCCGAAGATAGGTGCGTCAGCAAGCGCCAGATCACCGATACAGTCGAGGATCTTGTGGCGTGCAAATTCGTCGCTGAAACGAAGACCCTCAGGGTTGACCACACCATCGTCATCTACCAGTACCGCGTTACGCATCGATCCGCCCAGGGCCAGACCCTGTTCACGCAGCTGCTCGAGCTCGCTGGCGAAACCAAAGGTGCGCGCCGGCGCGATCTCGGTCTCGAACACATCGTCGATCAAATCGATAGTCAGGCACTGTGATCCAATAGCAGCATTCGCGAATTCAATGTCTACCGTAATCCTCGGCACGGCTGATGGTGTCAGAATCGAGTAACGCTCACCCTGTTTGACCTCGACAGGACGCTCGATCCAGATTCCGTAACGCGGCACTCGCTGAGGAACAACGCCTGCCTTCTTGATCAATTTGACCAACGGTGCACAACTACCATCCAGAATAGGCACTTCGTCGCTATTGATTTCGATCATCAGGTTATCAACCCCACAACCACGCAAAGCTGCCAGTAAATGCTCTACCGTGCTGATGGTCACGCCGTGCTCATTACCCAGTACCGTACAAAGACGGGTATCGACGACATTTCTCCAGGACGCTCGAATGAAAGCATGATCGCTCTGGACGTCCTTACGCACGAAAAAGATGCCGCTGTTGGGTGTCGCCGGGTGCAGCGACATAGAAACCTTGTGCCCACTGTGCAGCCCTACCCCTACATAGTGAATCGACTCGTTAATCGTGCATTGTGATGTTCCGATTGCCGGTTTTGAATAAACCATAGTAGCCTACCTCTATATTAAAATTTTTGGTGCGCTACTATGTAATCGGTTTTAGATAAGGCGTTAATCCTCAGACGCCAATCTATTATCCGGTACCAACAATTAAAGGGGTCGGTAAATTACCTCACCAATGATATATTGGTCGTCAAAGGAGTAAAATCAGTTACCGATTTTGATGAATGTGACATGAACCAAGGTGCCCAAACAACTACGCTGGCCTCATCGGTATTATTGCTCGCCAGGGCAATCGATTCATACGGTTATGACAGCAGCGAGCTATTTGCAAAGGTTGGTCTTGATCATTCCAAATTAAAAGACCCGCTGGCCCGGTACTCGTTTCAACTGGTCAATGAACTATGGACGCTAGCCAGCGAAACCATTGACGACCCCTGTTTAGGCCTCAAGGTCGCCACCTTCTGGCACCCAACCACCTACAATGCACTCGGCTATTCATGGCTGGCAAGTGATAGCCTGGAAGATGCATTTCAGCGATCAGCCCGATACACGCGAATGGTGAATACCAGCGCAAAAGATATCATGCAGTACCAGAAAACCAGCGATGCCTATGGTGTTATCGTCAACAGCCACCTGCTAAAGCCGCAGCCCGTCAGGGCAGCAGTCGACTCTGCTATTGCAATGGTACTCGTCATGTGTCGCGCCGCTTACGGCGCAAACCTGAACCCAATACGCGTATCTTATCGGCACAAGCCGCCCGGATCGACGGCCTGCTTTAGGGAATTTTTCAACGCCCCGGTTGAATTTTCTCAGGCGCACAACGCGTTATGGCTAGATCCCGATGTAGTCACCACATCCCTGGCCACCGCCAACCCGGAACTGGTAAGAATTAGTGACCGGGTTGTCACCGATTACCTGGCCCATCTCGATCGCAAAGACCTCTCCATGCAGGTCAAATCGAAATTGATCGAGAGTTTACCGAGTGGGCAGGTGAGTGAAGAAAGGATTGCCGCTGCGATCAATGTCAGTCAGCGAAGTCTCCAGCGAAAACTGAAACAACAGGGCATATCCTTTACCCAGCTGTTAGAAAATACGCGCCAGGAACTCGGTTTACTCTACGTCCGTGACCCGCAACGTTCATTTAATGAAATAGCCTATTTACTCGGATTTTCGGAACCGGGAAATTTCACCCGTGCATTCAAACGCTGGTACGGCAGCTCACCGAGTCAATATCGCGACTCCGCTCGTAGCTAAATTTAAATCAGGCATATGCATCAAAATACTCATTTTTCAGCCCTGTCTTCGGCCATTCTGTTACTCGCCAAGGGCATCGATTCATACGGCTATGACAGTACCGAACTATTTGCTAAGGCAGGTCTAGATCACTCCAAACTGAAGGACCCGCTGGCGCGATTTTCTTTCCAGGGGGTGACCCGGTTGTGGGCGCTGGCCACGGATTTGATTGACGATCCCTGTTTTGGTATCGGGGTTGCCAGTTTCTGGCACCCGACAACATTGCATGCGCTCGGCTACTCATGGCTGGCGAGCAACACCCTGGAAGAAGGTTTCGAACGCATGTCACGTTATTCACGAATTGTTAATACAGCGGCCAGGGATGTCGTCAAGCTACTAAAAACTGAGGATGATTATCACCTTATTCTCGATCCCAGCAAAATGAAGCCGCAGCCCCTGTCGGTGGCAATAGACTCTACGCTGGCAATGATAATGATCATGTGTCGAACCGCTTACGGCGAGGATCTAAGACCGATCCGGGTCTCGCTTCAGCATCCGAAACCCGAGTGTACGG
>JAPUFZ010000262.1 GCA_027293245.1 Gammaproteobacteria bacterium | reverse complement strand
TATGCTTCGCTAACTCACTGAGGTATAGATAGTAGTTTTGTTCAAACCACACAAACGGCGCATAACTGGCCTCGGGTTGGCCTTCGGTATCGAGGGTCGCTAACTGCACGGTTTTCAGAGTCTCGCGTAGGTTCTGAAATGCCTTTTGAGCACTGATTAAATTGTCCTGTGGAGCCACGTTAAATCGATTTTAACCCGCGGGAGAAATATTTAAAGACACTATTGTGCCATGCCAAAGCCTGGCTTCCTACTAATTGACGCTATCGTTTGAGGGATATCGGGTGAGACCGTGAATGGTCGATTGGGCAAAAAAAACCCCACGGTGAAGTGGGGTCAACACACAAACCTATAACAGGAGGGTTGCAAACGATTATAGGCTTCCAGGCGATCAGAAATGGGATGCAGTTCTCAGTTTCGCTCATTGCCGGATAAGGTTTTTTTACGATCAAACTTTATTCAAAGGCTTAGCCGACATAGTTAATGTTAGTTATAGACAAGAATAAACTGGGGTAAGAATAAACAGTGCCACTTCCCCAATTCATTCAATTAATTATGAGCAGATTCATAGCCCCAGATATCGGTGTTAAACCCGGCGTCGCGAATTTTTTCTGCTCGCTCGGCTATGTAACGCTGGAAACTGGGTTCGCTTAAATAGGCTTTTTGCAGGACATAATCGTAAACCGACTGGAAGTGAAATGTTTTCATGAAAGCGCCGATGCGCATTACCTCAACCCCAGAGGCATCAAAGAAAACCACTGAAGGGGTATAGACGATTCCGAGCTCACGAACCCATTGTTTCAGTTCCATTGGTTTACCACCAGGGGTAACGATCCTGGTACTGGAATTGATATCGAATTGTACATTTTGCATTTTAACCACCAGCTGCCGGGTTGCCGCGTCAGCCAGAATGCGCCGGTGCAAAATCCGGCAATTGTCACAGTCGCCTGACTCAAAATAGACAGCCAGCGGTCCATCCGAGCGGGCTGACAACTGGTCGAGCCGATCGCTTGATATGAAGAACGCTTCATCGATCAACTTCGCCGAAGACGATTTTTGTAGACCGAGCATATAACTGCTGAAACTGATGTTACCTTCCCGATGCTCGGCCACATAACGTAACGCGGCCAGAAATTGATCGCGGGGATAATAACCATCGAGGCGCAGTGCCTGCCTGCCCTGTTCGTTTAGAAATAACAAGGTAGGTGTGTACTGAACCCTGAGCGCGGCAGAAAATGCTTTTTCGGTGAATTCCTGACCGCCTACAGTGACCACTTCGCGGTCACCCCACAGGTTGATGGTGATCGCGTCGAAGTGTTTGCGTAGATAGGCCTCGGTCTGCGGATCATTAAAACTTTCCTTCACCAGCCTGGCGCAATAGGGGCAACTATCCTGGTGGAAATAGAGCATAACGCGTTTGCCTTGCGCACGGGCCTCGGCAATGTCTTCCTCGAAATCCAGGAAACTCTCTTTGAACCAGTCGGGGACTTCAGAGGTTTTTGCGCCAAACGACTGGCCCGGAGTTACTTCCTGGGAGATTGCTGGAATAAGATAACACAGCAGCAAAAAACAGACGATGAATTGCCTCGACCAGAGGCTGACTGTATTGTCCGGCGCATTTGTGTGGCTGGTCATATTCAGGAATATCACCTTTATCCGTAACTCTGCTCGCGAGTTGAGCAACCAATTATAGATTTAAAGGATTATCGATGTCTATATCATCCATAAAGGGTTTGTCCCGGTCCTGGTGCGTTATCTGGTATACCAGGCCCATCCAGCGGCCTACCACGGCACAGGCTGTGTCGTGCCAGGTATTGTTTAAATGGCTTAAAATAAGGGCTTCGGGAAATTCAGGTAAGTCAGTCTTTTTTTCCATGGCTGCATAAATCCTCGACTGGTATTCACTCATTACCCCGGTTTCAAACTTGCCAAAATAATTGGCTGGCAGCGGTGGATAAACCGCTGACTCGCCTATTGTATAATTGTGAATTTCGCGCTTGTATTCCTTTAACAACGAGACCGTGTCATATTCAGGATGGCCCTGAAAAAATACCGAACGGATCCCGTCCGAACTGGTCGCCAGATGAACGCATCCATCATCTCCAGTGACCAGAATTTTTAACCCGGCTGCTTCAAACTGCTCGGGAAATACAGTATTCCAGCGCGAGTGAGGCACATCGAAACGGGTATTGATATCAGCAACCAGTGGATGGCGTTGATCAACCACCCGGTGCTCGAATACACCCCATTTCTTCGAATCCTGCGTTGCTCGTTTTTGCTGAAAGCGAAACTCCAGTATTGCATGAGTCGCCAGGCACGAGCATAAGGTCGAGGTCACATTGTCGTGGGCCCAGTCGGCCACTTCGATCAGTGCATCCCAGAAAGGTTCCCCCGATAACTCGGATCCGACCACGTTTGCGCCGCTAATGATTAACGCGTCCAGACCCAGTTCACGCACCTGGTCAAAAGTCTCGTAATACTTGTCGATATGTTTTTTTGCAGCGTCGCTTCTCGGCAGCGCATCGATCGTGAAAGGATGTACAAAAAACTGGGCAATCGGATTACTTTCGGCGATGAGGCGGAAAAACTGGCGCTCGGTAGCACTCAGCGCAGCGTCCGGCATCATGTTGAGCAGGCCGATATGTAGTTCCCGAATATCCTGGTGAAAGGCAGTATCCGGCTTGAGTACCTTCAGTCCTTCGCCTGAGAGTTTTTCAAAGGCGGGCAGGTTATTGTGTGCGACCAGTGGCATTAGTTTTGCCTCGCTATGGCCAGTTCCAGTAATTGTAAAAAATCATCTTCATCGTTGACCTGTGCGGCTTCATCGGAAGTAACCGTGTAGCCATGTTTTGCGATTTCTTCGTAACGCGGTAGTCGTGAGTGGAACAGGCGTGGAAAAATCCAACGCGCAAACTCGTCGGGATCAATTTGTGCGGCATATTCAAGATTGTTCTGTTCAAAATAGATCGCCAGTTGCTCCTGCAAAAATTCAGGCCGGTAATACAATGGTTTGGGTGAACTTTGTGCCCTTTGAATCAGCACATCTTCCTGTTCCTGATTGGCGATCTTTATATCTTGGATCATCGTGCATTCAATTAAAGGGTCGATCACACCGGGTTCGTCCAGTTCACAAAGACTGCCCCCGACATCGTTAACGAAATGGGGGTAACCATAAATTTGTTCGGCTTTGCGGATAAATTCCGGAATATCCAGCATCGCGTCGATTTCTGCCTGACGGTAAATAGCCTGGTGCTGAATGAACTCTTCGAGTGCAACGCCTCCCAACTCAGGATTGCCCAACTTACCTATGAAGGCGAGTACCGGGCCCAGATTGTCTACACTGATATTATTGTGGATATAAATCCAGTCATTGCGTAACAATTCCTTCAGGAATGGAACCTGCATTGCCTGTTGCTTGATCATATCGAGGATGTGTTCATCCAGATAGCGGGTTCCGATCCGATAATCACCCGAGTAGTGAAACCAGTTTTCGCCATGCAAGCGTGCCGAAAGATAAGATTTACCCACCCCCGACATGCCCAGCAGGGTGACTTTCTTATGTTTCCAGGCGCGAAATTCCTCGACAGTAAACTTCAAAATTAACTCCAGGAAAAGTAAAAACCGATTATGCTATATTGACTATACGGGTGGAACCCCGGAGCGTACCAATTCGTCAATAAAAATTAACTAATATTAGTTAAAAATTGATTCTCGCCAGGAAAAAAATAAACTGGGCACATGGCACAGATTTTAACCAGGGAAGTTTAATAAATATTTATCTCTCGCAATACCAACCCACCGACCCTGATGGCCGCTGAAAGGCCTGCCGATATAATTCTACATGGATAGGGTTTCAGCACCCCTGTCGCGACTGGTGCATAGCTCAGGCCTTGGTGTTGCCACCATGCTGCTCAGCATCTTATTGTTTTCAATGATGGATGCCATGGTCAAGTGGCTTGGCGGCAACTATCCAACCCAGCAGATCATGTTTTTTCGATGCCTGGTAGCGATGATTCCGGTGGCGGCAATCATCGCTTCACGCGGTGGCCTGAAGGTTTTAAAAACCCGGCAACCAGGCTTGCACCTGCTGCGTAGCCTGCTGGGAATATCGGCCATGGCCTGTGCGTTTTACGCCCTTTCACTGATGCGCCTGGCAGATGCCATCTCGATCTTACATACCGCGCCGCTAATCATGACCGTCCTGTCGATATTGGTACTCCGCGAAAAGGTAGGAATACACCGCTGGTCTGCCATAATTGCCGGTTTTATCGGCATGTTGGTCGTGATCAGACCCGGACAAAGCATGCTTGAAAGTGGCAGCCTGTTCATGTTGATCGCGGCCCTGTTGATCGGCTGCAATTCAATCATCATTCGACATCTGAGCGCGAGGGACGACCCGGTATGCATCACTTTTTATTTCACCTTGACAGGCCTGCTGGTGAGTTCGATCGCTATCGCTCTGTTCGGCTGGGTAATGCCATCAGCCGGTGACTGGGTATTTCTGATAGCGGTTGGTTTATTTGGCGGTATTGCCCAGTACTTGATGACTGTGAGTTATCGCCACAGTGAAATTGCCGTGGTTGCGCCACTCAAGTTTCTATCGATTGTCATCGGTGGATTGATAGCCTACTTCGTCTGGGCCGAGATTCCAGATCTGCAAAGCCTCGCTGGAATTTCTATTATTATTGCTGCCGGTCTCTATGCGATGCAACGTGAGTTGTTGTTGGCCAGGAGATCTAAGCGATGAGTGGAGCATTGGCAGACCCTGGTGAAATCAACAAAAATCTAAAAGCCTACGTTTTACTGACCTTTACCGCCGGCTGCTGGGGGGCGAATGTCATTTTAGGTAAACTGGCAGTGGGTGAGATTTCACCCATGTTACTGGTCAGCCTGCGCTGGTTGTCTGTCCTGATCTTGCTGGTGTTGTTCGCGCGCAAACACCTGGTCCGGGACTGGCCGGTATTACGCAATCATCTGGTATTTGTGGGCCTGATGGGAACCGTCGGATTTACCTCGTTTAATGCCCTGTTCTATATGGCGGCTCATTCGACCTCCGCGATCAACATCGGTATTTTACAGGGGTCTATTCCTGTGTTCGTATTGCTCGGCACTTTTTTACTGTATCGGTCACGGATTACACGCCTGCAGGCCTGCGGTGTCGCAGTCACCCTGATTGGGGTCATCATCGTCGCCTCGGGTGGCGATCTGGCGCAATTGCAAAGCCTGTCGATTAACCGCGGTGATTTTTTTATATTACTGGCCTGTTTTTTCTATGCAGCCTACTCGATAGGCCTGAGTCGGCGCCCTGCCGTATCTGCTCTGGGGTTATTTACCGCCCTGGCCTTTGTTGCATTTATCGTTTCTCTGCCCCTGCTTGCTATCGAGGTTAATGCCACTGGTTTCAGACTACCCAGCTTAACCGGTTGGGTTGTGGTTGCGTTGGTCGCCCTGCTACCCTCGTTAGTCGCGCAGATATCCTTCATCCACAGTGTCAGCCTGATCGGGCCGGCAAGAGCCGGGGTGTTCATTAACCTGGTACCTGTTTTTGCCTCTATCATGGCGGTTGTTTTTCTACGGGAATCTTTCGAGTATTTTCACGCCCTGGCGCTGGGCCTGGTGCTGGGCGGAATCTGGCTATCTGAAGTCGGCAAGGTGAAATAGATAAAGTCAGACTCCAGGTAATCAACACGGTTAGGAAACTGCTATTTT
>JAPUFZ010000261.1 GCA_027293245.1 Gammaproteobacteria bacterium | reverse complement strand
TCACGATATCATCGAAGTCGCCTCGGTAAAAATGGAATTTTACCTCAGGTAACATCCAGCAAGCCGCTCGCTAAAATATTAAGGGCATACTGATCACTATAATATTAACGGCAGACATTATATTTTATCCTTCACAAACAGCCGATATTCGCTAATTTAACAGAAGTGACCCGATACATAAGGCAACCCCGATTCTCATCTGGTCTTTGGTAGAGATCACAATCTTAAGGAGCAGGAAATGCAATTTCAACGCATTTTGAGATTGGCCCTCAGCGCCCTGATTCTGCTAGTCCTGTTGCTCAACACTACCGGTAATCTTCGCTATCCATTTCTCGACCAACTGGAAAACTGGACCTACGATGCGCGCCTGAACTTCTCGCGTCCCGACTCGATTGATGATCGTATCGTCATTGTAGACATAGACGAAAATTCGCTCGC
This sequence comes from Gammaproteobacteria bacterium, assembly GCA_027293245.1. Taxonomy (GTDB): domain Bacteria; phylum Pseudomonadota; class Gammaproteobacteria. Next base: position 3,621 of record JAPUFZ010000261.1, on the reverse strand, counting down.
TGAAGTCGGTCGCTGGCCATGGCCTCGTGACAAGCTGGCGACATTAGTCGATAACCTTTTTAATCATTATAAGGCATCGGTCGTTGGCTTTGATATCGTGTTCGCGGAAAGGGATGAAAGTTCCGGCCTGGCAGCATTTGAATCCCTGGCCAGCGGCGAATTGAGTGGTAATTCCCAATATCAGGAAGCGCTCGAAAAGATCCGTCCCAGCCTCGAGTACGATCGTATCTTTGCGACCAGCCTGGAAGGAAAAAATGCGGTAATGGGGTATTATTTCAGGGCATCAGTTCCGCAGGGTGAAAACGCAAAAACCGGTTTACTGCCTCCCCCTATTACCAAAATAGGCGCCCAGTGGCGCTCCCGATTGCCGATCAGTAAAGCCGCCGGGTTTTCTGCCAACCTTGAGGTTCTACAATCAGCCGCTGCATCCGCAGGTTATTTTGATAATCCCCTGGTCAGCCAGGACGGCGTCTTCCGGCGCGTTCCCATGGTACAAATCTATGATGGTCACCTTTATGCATCATTGGCCCTGGCTACCACGCAGGTTTTCCTTGGTAATACGAAAATTGAGCTTGGCGTCGAGACCGGCGGTACAAAAAACAACCGGGACTACTATGCGCTTGAGTCAATTACTCTTGGCGGCTACCGAATTCCGGTCGATCATAATGGCGCAGCCTATGTTCCCTATCGTGGGCTGAAAGGCAGTTTTCCCTATTTTCCAGCCCACCAGGTCTTAACCAGGACGATTGACCCGGCCCTGCTGAAGGGCAAGATAGTTCTGGTAGGCACTTCGGCTCCAGGCCTGCTCGATCTACGATCAACACCGGTACAAAATATCTACCCCGGAGTCGAGGTGCACGCAAATCTTGTTTCGGGTATTCTCGATCGATCCATTAATCACAGACCCGCCTGGACCATCGGTTATGAATTCTCGCTACTGGTTCTGATCGGTGTAAGCATGGCCCTGTTATTACCGATGGTTCCTCCACTGCTCGCGGCAGCAGGTAGTTTTGGAGCTTCGTTATTGCTGATCGGCGGTACCGTTATCGCCTGGGATAATCACCTGATCCTGCCCCTGGCCAGCCCTTTACTGCTGATCGGGATGATATTCATACTGCATATGACTTATGGATTTTTCATAGAATCACGCGGTAAACGGCAACTGGCCCACCTGTTCGGACAATATATCCCACCCGAACTGGTTGATGAAATGAGTGAATCGCCGACCGAGTTTTCACTCGATGGTGAAAATCGGGAGATGACCGTGTTGTTTTCCGATGTACGTGGATTTACGACTATCTCCGAGGGTATGGACCCCAAACAGCTAACCCAGTTGATGAATGCCCTACTGACACCTATGACCCGGGTAATTCACAAGAACCGGGGTACCATCGACAAGTATATGGGTGACTGCATCATGTCATTTTGGGGCGCACCATTAACCGATTCCGAGCATGCTCGCCATGCACTGTATGCGGCTTTAGAAATGATGGATGAATTAATAATTATGCAAGCCGATTTCAAGGCGCGTGGCTGGCCCGTGGTTAATATCGGCATCGGCCTGAATACCGGGTTCATGAATGTCGGCAACATGGGGTCGGAGTTTCGTATGGCCTATACGGTGATGGGCGATGCGGTCAACCTGGGTTCACGGCTTGAGGGTTTGACCAAATATTACGGCGTCGATATTATCGTCAGTGATAGCACCAGGGTTGCCATACCTGAATTTGTGTTTCGCGAACTGGACCTGGTACGCGTCAAAGGCAAAAACGAGCCGGTGGCAATTTTCGAACCCGTGGGACACAAGAATGATATCGACAAGGCGGTCATCTAGGAGTTAACCAGTTACAAGGAGGCCCTGCGAGGATTTCGCGCCCAAAAATGGGACAGGGCAGAAATCGATTTCTTCAATTTGAGCCGCTCCAGCCCCGATCGCAAACTTTACCAGGAATATCTGGACAGAATAGTACATTATCGTGCAGAACCGCCTGGTGACGACTGGGATTGCGTGTTTACCCAAACCAGCAAATAACACCAACCCTGGGCTATAGCGGTGAGTTTAGCAAAACCCGGGGAGTGCTTAAGCCCAGCAAGACTTCAGTTCTCGCGCCAGGATGTCCACACCCTTGATTAAATCTTCGTCACTTTGCGCATAGCTCAGGCGGATGCAACTCTCGGCATGCCGGGTCGGCTCTGGCTGCCCCGGGAAAAAATATTCTCCGGCAACCACGAGCAGTCCTTTTTTCTTCAGGCGCATATAAAGCTCGCTTGAGGTAATGGATAAACCTTCGAACCAGAGCCATAGAAACAATGCGCCTTCAGGCTTATGTATGTGTAACCGGGCGTCATCAATGCTGTCCTGTACCAGCTGTATCGCGCGCGCTGAGCGTTTTTGATAAAACGGTAGTATGACGTCATGGCATAGCGGTAAAAGCATCTTCTCTTCAATCAGTTGCCGCACAATGACCGGTCCAATGCCCCCGGGGGCCAGGCTACTAATTGCCGTCATGTTGCTAAGCAGGTCAATAACTTCCTGGTTGGCAATCACGATACCCGTCCTCGCACCCGGCAGGCCCAGTTTCGACAGGCTCATACAGACTATCGTGTTGTCATTCCAGAAAGGTTCCACCGCGTTAAAAATTATACTCGGGAAGGGTGTGCCATACGCATTGTCTACCAATAGCGGTACATCGTGCCTGCGTGCGATCGCATCCAGTTGCCGGCATTCGGTATCGGTTAATACATTGCCACTTGGATTGGTCGGGCGTGATACACAAATTAACCCGGTATCCGGCTCTACTTCAAGTCGCTCGAAATCAACCTGGTATTTGAAGAATCCATCCTCCAGGCGCAGAATTTTGGCCTGCTGACTGACGATCAGCGAATCCTCGACGCCAACATCATTGTAACCAATATACTCGGGTACCAGTGGAATCAGAACTTTTTTCTGCTTACCCCTGGATTTACCCGCAAAACAATTAAACAGGGTGAAAAAGGAACTCTGACTGCCGTTGGTCAGGGCGATATTACGACGATCTATTTTCCAGCCGTATTGATGCTGAAAAAAATGCGCTAGCGATTCGATAAAAGCATCGTTACCCTGTGGCCCGTCATAATTCGTCAGGGCCCGTACCAGTTCCCCGGAATCCTGGAGTTTATCGATCACCGTTTCAAAGATTTCGATCACAGCGGGAATTGCAGCCGGGTTACCACCGCCCATCATCACCACGTCTTGCTGAAGCAAACCCTCATTCAAATCATCCATTAAATGGGTGATTCCAGAATAGCCGGCGAAACGATTACCAAAATCCGATAAATTCATGCAGTTTTATCAATTACACCCGAAACCTCAAGCATAACTTATATCCACCGAGGTATAGCAAGTAATATGAACCTATACGGGTGATTAATTGATAAACTATTTATTATTTGACGAGCTTTATAAAATCTATGGACTATGCACACCGGCTCAACCTGAAAGTCAGAGACTACGAATGCGATATGCAGGGTGTGGTTAATAATGCTGTATATCAAAACTACCTGGAGCATGCCCGGCACGAATTTCTTCAGGCCATGGGCATCAATTTTGCTGCTATGACCGCAAAGGGTATCCACTTGATA
>JAPUFZ010000260.1 GCA_027293245.1 Gammaproteobacteria bacterium | reverse complement strand
TGCCTTGCCGAAACCAGGGTGGACTGGGCGTATCTAAGTCCCGCAGCGCAATTTGCACCTGGAGAGCGAACCGGCAACTACCGATTAGGTACGGACGAATTGTTAGTCGACGCCGAGGGAATCTCGAAGATCTCCATGGAGGACGTCGCAGTAGTGCTTTTGGACGAGGTCGAGCAACCCAGGCACCATCGAACTAGATTCACCGCTGCATACTAATCTTACAGAGGTCTCCCGGGGACAGTTTAGTTAATTTTTGGTTGCTAAGTTCTCGGGACAAAATATTTAATTATTCACTACGAATGATCCGCGATGGCCTTTTTATAAGCTGGGCGGTTCTGGACCGCTTTGCAGAGTAGAGCAACCTTTGGGTTTCTCTCGAATAAAGCGTTTCTATCTGGATGCCATTCAGACAGCATCGTGAGATAGATATCAAGAGCTGTTAATCCGGATGAAAAAATATAAGGTTCCCCTTTAATCGAATTTTCCAGGACATCAAAAAACCTTTTTACATCCTCCTCCGCAGCAATGCGAATCGGATCGGTGTTATTTTGGCCCTTGGTGTATCGTTCGGGGTGACCAATACGGGCAAATGTTGGATAGCCACTGGTAGCCATGAACAACAACCAGTAGAGAAATTCCGGGCGTTTCGCGTCACCGGGCGGTGGAACCAGATGAACATCAGCACATTGCTCTCCCAGTAGCAGGACGATAGCTGCCGATTCTCCAATTGTTTGTTGATTGGGCAGCTTCAGTGCAGGAACCAGGCCGGTCGGGTTTTGCCTGAGATAATCGCTCCCCTTATGTTCTCCCAAGGCCATATCGACATATCTTCGCTCGTATTTGACACCCATCTCCTCTAACAATGCCTGTACGACGATTGAACCCGATCCTTTTTCCCAGAAAAGTGTGTACATATAAACTCCACATTCAAAAGAATTTATTGTCTGTTATACGCGATAAGCTGAAATATTAGCGCTTAATCAGTGACTATTCAGGTCAATTATTCTATTCTTTTATAAAGAAAATCTTTATCCAAGAAATATGAATGTCTCACATTTGAACGGCCTCAGGGCACTGGAGGTGACACTACGTAAGGGCAGTTTTAAGGCTGCAGCTGATGAACTAGGAGTGACTACCGCGGCGGTTGGCCAGCAAATACGTACCCTCGAAGAGTTTTTGGGGCACAAACTATTTTTACGCACGAACACAGGTGCACAACCAACCAACGATGCGCAGAGTATTCAGCAAAAACTTTCGGCAAGCTTTTCGAGCATCGAAGACATCATTGGCCAATTGAAGGTACGCCAGTCGAAAAATAGACTGGCGGTAACTTTACCATCCTCCTTTGCGGAAAACTGGTTCACCGAGCGTCTATCTGATTTCTACCGGTTGAACTCGGAGATCGATTTGCGGTTAGACGCCAGCAACCGGATGGTCGATCTGCTCGCAGAGGATTTTGATTTCGCGATTCGCTACAGTGAGCCCGCCCCCGAGATATATGATGATGTAATACTTTTTGGCGATTTTGTCCTTCCTGTATGTACTCCCGAATTTGCCAGCCAAAACCAATTATCACGGGATAAGAAATCTTTAGAAAGGGTATCACTGATACATCTTGGCGAAAGGACGCCTGATCCAGAATGGGCTGACTGGGCAAAGTGGGGCGAGGCTTTTGGATTTGAACGGGACACTCTACAGAATGGTATTCGCTTAACCCAGTTTAATTCGGGCATACAAACCGCCATCAGAGGACAAGGGCTCGTGTTATGTGGAATTGTAGAAGCTTACAATTCGATAAAGCGGGGTGATTTAGTTTGTCCATTCGGTGCAGAACTATGCTACCCGACCAGTTACCAGTATCGCCTGACCTCTGTCCGCGGACGAGAACTTTCCAAACTACAGATACAATTTAAAAAATGGGTCATCAATACGGCCGAGAAGTTTCAGGCAGAGCTGGTGGAATTTTTATAACGGTGAAAATAAACCATTTATAAATTTCAGATAAACTGCCCACATGCAACCCGAGCTGCCCGAGGATTATTATCTCGACAATGTAACCATCCTGTTCGAACATGTCGAATCCCTGTATGCGGATATACTCGAAGCGGAGCATCTGGGCTTTTTACAGCGCTTTGCCGCACTGCCCGAGAACGCGAAAAAACTTTATATCCGACTGTTAAATCGAACCCATCAACGCTTTCGCCTGGGCAAGTTGCATTACCCGGAAATCTCGATGATGGAGCAGGCAATAAAGACCCTCGAAAACAGCGGATTTCTACAGGTCGATCCCACCATCGAACCGGCAGACCTGATCGCCCTGTTTAGCAAAGCAGAATTACTCTCGCACCATCCAGACCAGGCCAGCTTGCGCAAGCTCAAGCGCACAGAACTCGAAGGCGAACTACTGGATCAGGCAAACGAGGACTTCATCGCAGCACTGAGACAAAGCGATTGCCTGTTACAGGTCGAACAGAAAGACAGTTACACGCTGTGCCAGATGTTATTCTTCGGCAACCTGAACCAGTCGATGACCGATTTCGTATTGCGCGACCTGGGCCTGAATCAGTATGAAAGCTACGCCATCGATATCGACAACCGGCCCTTTACCAGCAAACTGGATATACAACAACACTGGTTATTGCATCAAGTCGATACACTGCTCGATTTATGCGACCCCACTGACACGGCTACCCTGCGAAGCTGTTTTAAGGCTGTACCCGAAGACATCGATCCGGCATCGCCATTATTTCGCAAAGGCGAACGCATCAAGTATGCGGTAGCGCGTCAATTCGAACGGCTGCAAGCGTTACCGCTGGCCCTGGAGCTGTATCGGCAATGCAGCTTGCCACCGAGTCGCGAGCGCATCATTCGAATTCTGCACAGACAGGGACAAACAAGCGAAGCGTTAAAGCATTGCCAGGCGATCATCGAGCAACCCGGTAACGAGGAGGAATCCCAGTTCGCACTGGCCTTTGGGCGACGCCTGGTGCAACGCCACAAGATCGAGAACCAGCCGCTATTCAACAACAGCACCACGCTAGCCAGGGCCGAAACATTGAGGCTCGAACTGGAACAGCAGGATAGCGTCGAACTCGCCGTGGTGGATTACTTCCACACCGAAAATACCCACAACCAGTGTTTTTACCTGGAAAATTCGCTGTTCAATGGGGTCCTCGGCCTGCTCATCTGGGACGTGGTGTTTGCGCCAATTACGGGTGCCTTCTATAACCCGTTCCAGCATCGTTCGGCTGATTTTTACGCGCACGACTTTCTGCAAAAAAGAAAATCACAAATTGATCGTATCTGGTCGTCGATCTCAGACAACGAAGATATCTGGCGCCTGGTTTCTAACTGCTGGCAGGCAAAATTTGGCTTGATGAATCCCCTGGTTAACTGGCAGGGCCTAAGTCTCGACATAATCGAACTGGCATTGCAGCGAATTGCCTATGCGCACTGGATGCAAATCTTCGAACGCATTTTGCTCGATCTGCGCAATAACCGCGCTGGTTTTCCCGACCTGGTATTGTTCCCCGCCACCGGTGGTTACCAACTGGTCGAGGTCAAAGGGCCCGGGGACAGCCTGCAAAAAAACCAGCAACGCTGGATGGATCACTTCGCCGAGCACGATATTCCGCATTCCATCGCCTGGGTCCGGTGGCAGACACACGATGGCTAAAGCTATCAAACTTGGAATTCGCCAACTGGTTGAATTCAGTTGTCGCAGTGGCGACCTGGGTTACGAGGCCGAACCGGCGGTGAGCGCAATCGAAGGCATTCGAACCCACCAGAAGATACAACAGCGTTACCGCCAACAGGCAAGCGCCGAATATCCACTCAGGCACATTATTAATATCGACGAATACGAAGTCGAGCTCGGTGGACGAGTCGATTTATTGTTCGCCAACGAAACCCCACCCCGGGTCGAGGAAATAAAGACGGTTTACCGATTCACCAAGGATACCCTGACAGGTTATGACCAACCGCACTGGGCACAGGCCAGGTGCTATGCCGCCTGCTATGCTATCGACCAGCAACTCGACGAGATCGCCGTCAGTTTAAACTTCGTCAAGCTATTCGGCGTCGAGGAACATCGAGAAGTTAAGACTTATCACCAGGCCGAGCTGGTCGCCTGGCTGGAACAGGTATTACGGCGCTATCTTGACTGGCATCGGCTGATATCACGCGAGCGCGAAAACACGGTCGCCAGCGCGCGAGATCTTGCCTTCCCGTTCGAAACCTTTCGCCGGCAACAACACGGCTTTGCCGCCCGGGTCTACCGCGGCATCCAACAGGGCAAACGCCTGTTGATCGAGGCACCCACCGGATCGGGCAAGACCATCAGCACACTGTTTCCCTCGATCAAGGCCATAGGTGAGGGCCTGGCAGATCAAATCATTTATCTTTCGGCCAAGACATCCGGGCAGAATCAGGCGATCAAAGCGATCGATGCAATGATAGACAAGGGATTACAAATTAGTTACCTGGTAATTCAGGCGAAGGCGAAATGCTGCGCCTGCGTGCACGACCAGCGCGAGATCACCGACCAGGGAAAATGCAGACGAACACTGGGTTTCTTCGATCGACTGCCCGCAGCGAGGGAAAAACTGATGCAGATTCGCCGACTATCCAGCGGTTCGATTCGAACCGTGGCCGACGAATACCGGCTTTGCCCGTTCGAACTGTCATTGCAAATATTGCCCTGGGTCGACATCGTGATTTGCGACCTCAACTACATCTTCGATCCACTGGTACAGCTCAGCTATTTTAAAACCGATAGTAAACGCAAGGTCCTGTTAATCGACGAGATGCACAACCTGGTTGATCGGGCCCGTGGCATGTACTCGGCCTGTATCAATCGCAAGCAAATCAAACATTGCGCCCGGGCTGCCAACAGTACTGCGGTTAGTCGCGCGGTCAACAGCGTTGCCACTGCGCTCGACAAATGTGGGCGTTCACTCACGGACGACGAAACCATAGGCAAGCAGGTGCCTGTCCTGTTAACCCGGGCAGCCAGCCGTTTCAGTGAAAAGCTGGGAATCGATCTGTTTAACAACAAGCAGGTTGCCAGCGAAACGCTCGAATTCGCCAAAACCATATTCCGCTTCAAGTGTATAAATAACCTATATAGCGAGCACCACCGGACGATTAGCATAAAACCGGTCACGCAACGCGAAGTCAAGCTGATATGCCTTAACGCATTCGAGTACCTGCGCAAGATTTATCCGCTATTCAGCTCGGTCTGTGGGTTCTCGGCTACACTGTCGCCGGCTAACTATTTTCTCCAGGCACTCGGGTTCGACCAGGACGCTCGGGCAATTCGACTCGATTCCAGTTTCCCGCCACAACACCTGCAAGTCAGTATTTGCAGCTATGTCGATACCCGTTACCGCCAGCGTGACCAGTACATTTCACAAATATGTGCGACCATTAATGCCGCTTATGCCGCCAGGCCCGGCAACTACCTGGTTTTTTTCTCTTCTTATCATTTTATGCATAAGGTGCACGATCACTTTGACCGACACTATGCCGGCATAGATACCATGAAACAGATCAGGGCTGCCGACGATGCACAAAGGAGCGATTTCCTGAGTCATTACTTCGAACGTGATAACACACTGGGATTTGCGATCATGGGTGGCATTTTTGCCGAGGGTATCGATTATGCTGGTTCGTCACTAATCGGTGCAATTATTGTCGGCGTCGGTATGCCGCAGGCGAATACCGAGCAACAGTTAATCCAGCAGGATTTCGACAGTATGCAAATGGATGGGTTTGACTTCGCCTATCGTTTCCCCGGTTTGACCCGGGTACAACAAAGCGCCGGTCGGGTAATCCGCAGTGAAACTGACCGTGGTGTCGTGGTATTGATCGACAATCGTTTCCGCCAGGCCGCTTATCGGCGGCATTTACCACCCCACTGGCAGGCCGAGGAATGTAGGGATACGGATGCCCTGCGACAATCGCTAAAACAATTTTGGGACAGTCAGCCGGCGTAGGATGGGTGCAACCCATCATATTGATTTAATTGGCGTAATAATGCTTGCGAATCAATTTTTGGTGGGTTGCACCCATCCTACATGTTGTATTT
>JAPUFZ010000026.1 GCA_027293245.1 Gammaproteobacteria bacterium | reverse complement strand
TGGTCTCTAGACCGTAAGCCATTGAATTTTATGAAAATGGTGGGCCCGGGAGGACTTGAACCTCCTACCAATGGATTATGAGTCCACTGCTCTGACCAACTGAGCTACAGGCCCCCTGATGCGTCTTTTTGCCGCCATGCTGCGTTGGAAATTGTAACTGCTTGGTCACGTAGCATTAAGCTACGCTCCCGGCGCAATTAAAATTTCCGCCTTGCCTGACGCCAAAAACCCTGCATCAGGCTCCCGGGGCGGGGATTCGGGATGTTATTTTACCCCATGCTGCGTTGGGCAGTTTGCTCATTTGGTCACATACCATAGGTATGCTCCCGGCATTCACAAACAGCCCGCCTTGCCTGAGTCCAAAAATCCTGCGTCAAATACTTCGCAGGATTATTCTATGGATTCCGGATAAGTGCTTTGCACTTTCCGGAATGACGGTGTGGCGTTTAAAAGACTGCGAATTGTATCCGAAACCTAGTCGGCGTCAATAAAACTTCTGAGTTGTTCGGACCGGCTCGGGTGACGCAGTTTGCGTAGCGCCTTGGCTTCGATCTGACGAATCCTTTCTCGGGTTACGTCGAATTGTTTGCCGACCTCTTCGAGGGTGTGGTCGGTATTCATGTCGATGCCGAATCGCATGCGCAGCACCTTGGCTTCACGCGGTGTCAGGCTGGACAGAATTTCGCGGGTTGATTCGGACAGCCCGGCATTGGTCGCGGTATCCGCAGGCAGCAGCACATTGGTGTCTTCGATGAAGTCGCCCAGGTTCGAATCTTCGTCGTCACCGATCGGGGTTGCCATTGATATCGGTTCTTTGGATATCTTGAGCACCTTTCGCACCTTGTCTTCCGACAGTTCCATGCGTTCTGCGAGTTCTTCCGGCTGCGGTTCACGCCCCAGTTCCTGCAGCATCTGGCGTGAAATTCGATTCAGCTTGTTGATGGTTTCAATCATGTGAACCGGTATGCGGATGGTCCGGGCCTGGTCAGCGATGGAGCGCGTGATAGCCTGTCTGATCCACCAGGTCGCGTAGGTAGAAAATTTGTAACCCCGGCGGTACTCGAACTTGTCGACCGCTTTCATCAGTCCGATATTGCCTTCCTGAATTAAATCGAGGAACTGTAAACCACGGTTGGTGTATTTTTTCGCGATGGAGATAACCAGGCGCAGATTGGCTTCGATCATTTCTTTCTTGGCACGGCGTGCCTTGGCCTTGCCGATCGACATCTTACGGTTTATTTCCTTGATCTGGTGAATCGACAGATGTGAGATTTTTTCTACATTTTTCAGCCTTTTTTGATGGCGAATGACTTCTTCCTTGAACTCTACGAGAGTTATGGCGTAAGGCTCGCCGGTGCTGATATGATCGTCTATCCATTCCAGGTTGGTTTCATTGGCCTTGAAGGTCTCGATAAAGGTTTTACGCGGCATCGCTGACTGTTTAACACAGATGTCGAGAATCGTGCGCTCATTGGTACGAATCCGGTTGATAACCTCCATCAGGCTGGCACCCAGGCGGTCGATGAACAGGGGTAAAAGCTTGATTTCCATCAACTCACTTACGGCCTTGTTCATGTTGCGGTCGTATACTTTGGTATCGTCTTTGAACATCGCATCCATTGCCTTGTTAAAGCTTTTCTCGATTTTGCGGAAACGCTTTTCAGCCTCGACGGGGTCCGGTCCGGTATCTTCAACTTCGTCGTCGTCGTCTTCACCGTTGATTTGCGGGGGAGCGGGCATCGGGATTGCGTTCGGATCTTCATTCGGGTCGACATAACCCACCAGCACTTCGCTCAACTTGGCTTCCTCGTTTCGCACCTGGTCGTATCGTTCGAGAATCAGGCGCATGGTGTCCGGATACCGGGCCAGTGAAGTCATCGCCTGGTTCAAACCATTTTCGATTCGACGCGCGATCTTGATTTCACCTTCGCGGGTCAGTAGCTCGACAGTACCCATTTCACGCATGTACATGCGTACAGGATCGGTAGTACGCCCGAATTCGCTGTCCAGCGAAGCCAGTGCGGCGGCGGCTTCTTCGGCCGCGTCTTCATCGGTTTCGGTTTCGGTATCGTTGAGAATATCGTTGCTTTCGACCGGTGCGGATTCATGGACCTTGATGCCCATGTCGTTAATCATGCGAATGATATCTTCAATTTGCTCGGGTTCGACAATGCCTTCGGGGAGATGATCATTGACTTCGGTGTAGGTAAGAAACCCCTGTTCTTTACCTTTTGCAATAAGTTCTTTTAAACGGGACTGCTGATCTTGATCCATGGTGCCTCGACGAAATTTGAAATGCTGCAGACTAATCCCCCAGTATATAAGGTTTTTTTATGGTTTTCCAAGTAATCCGACGAGTGACATTACTGATTTGTGAATAATTGTTTTAGTTCCTGTTTTTCTGTTTCTGAGAGCGACTCACCACCCTGCATTTTGTCTATCAGTAATTCCCGACGGTGCTCAATATAATTCTTCTGCAGCCGTTCCAGGCAGTCTGCAAACATCTGGTCAATGCTTTCTTCATCATCGATCGCGGGCTGTGTAGCGGCCAGTTTGTAGAGGTGAGCTTCGTGCTCGTTACCCTTGAAACGATCGAGCAGGTTTTGCGTGCTGATGCCGGGTTGTTCGTGAATTTCGTCGAGCAATTGCAATAGCAGGTCGACGCCTGGAATCCGCGTTTCTGCCAACTCGTGATGAGTGCCGGTGGTGTCCGCCAGGGACGGTTTTTGCAGCAGCAAATTGATCGCCAGGCGGGTAGGAGTCCAGCGTTGTTCGGGTATCCTGAGATAGGATTCGACTGCTGGCTTTTCATGCCCCAGGATCTTCAGCAGCCGGTTGTCGAGTTTAGTCGAAAGCTGCCGTTCTACCTCGCCGAGGATCTGGTCCTTGAGGCTCTGCAACGGTATCTGCATGAAGTAGGGGCGCAGGCGGTCGATAAACTGGGACTTTCCTTCCAGCGATTTTATATTGCATTCTGATAACAGGGTTGCGAATAAAAATTCGGTCAGGGTCGCAGCTTTTTCTATCTGGGTTTGAAAATCCTGTTTCCCGTGTTGCTGGATAAAAGTGTCGGGGTCATGGCCTTCGGGTAAAAACAAAAACCGCGCCAGGCGCCCCTGTTTGAGTGAAACCAGGCATTGTTCGAGCGAACGCCAGGCCGCTTTCTTGCCGGCAGCGTCGCCATCGAAGCAAAATATCAGGGTTTTACAGACGCGGAAAAGCTTTTCAATTTGATCGTTATTAATCGCGGTTCCGAGTGTGGCGACTGCGGTTTTGACCCCGTGTTGCACGAGCGCGATAACATCCATGTAACCCTCGGTGATAATGATTTCATCAATTTTCTGGACCGCTTTTTTAAGTTCGTATAGACCATATATTTCGTTGCCTTTGTGAAAAACCGGAGACTCTGGAGAATTCAGGTATTTGGGATTGTCCCCGGCGTCGATGACCCGGCCACCGAAGGCGATGGTGCGACCACGCCGGTCCCGTATTGGAAACATCAGGCGATGGCGAAATCGGTCATAACTCTGACCATTGTCCTTTTCGATTAGCATGCCGGCTTCGGTGAGTGGCTTGCGCTCGCCGCCGAGACTATTCCAGCCCGGGGGGGCGTAACCAATGGCAAAGGTTCTGGCGGTTTCGCTGCCGATGCCGCGTTGCTTCAGGTAATCGATCGCGGCGGGGTTTTGCTCGAGTTGTTGCAGGTAATAATCGGTGCATTGTTGCAGGGTGGTATACAGGGAATCCGAGCCCTTATTCGGCGGGGCAGGCGCCTGCCCCTTTTCGTAGGGGATATCCAGTCCGAGCATCGCTGCCAGCGATTCGATTGCCTCGACAAATTCCATGTGGTCGTAGTCCATCAGGAAACTGATGGCGTTGCCATGTTGCTGGCAGCCAAAGCAATGATAAAACTGTTTGTTCTGGCTCACCGAGAACGAGGATGTTTTTTCATTATGGAAGGGACAGCATGCCCAGTACTCTTTGCCTTTCTTTTTCAGTGGCACACGCGCGTCGATGACTTCGACTATATCGACCCGGTCGAGCAGGTCGTCGATGAAGGCGCGGGGAATTCTACCAGCCATGGAATATGGTTAACCAGGCAGGTGCCTAGGCGGCATTGCTTTGCAGGGTTTCCAGCAGTGAGTCAAATTCAGCGGCTTTCGGTTTCACCATCCAGATCTTACGCTTGAAGTGGCTGAAATTCTCGAGAATATACTGCCCCCATTCACTGCCGGTTTCATCGACGTATTCCTGGATCGCACTGCTCAGGTAGACACGGTGACTTTCCATGCTTTCGTCGACTATCCGATGAATGTCGATTAGCTCATTGTTGATGCGGTCGATGAAGCCCCTGTCGAGGTCCAGTACGTAGGCAATACCACCGGTCATACCGGCGCCGAAATTGACCCCGGTGTTGCCCAGTATGGTAACGATACCGCCGGTCATGTATTCGCAACCATGATCGCCAACGCCTTCAACGATCGCATTTGCACCGGAATTTCTCACTGCAAATCGTTCACCGGCGAGGCCAGCCGCGAGTAACTTGCCACCGGTAGCGCCGTAAAGGCAGGTATTGCCGATAATAACCGTATCCTGGGATTTGAAGTGGCTGTTTGCAGGTGGTTTAATAACAACTTTGCCGCCGGCCATACCCTTACAGACATAGTCATTGGCATCGCCTTCGAGGGTCATGTCGAGTCCGCCGGCATTCCAGACGCCGAAGCTTTGCCCGGCGGTGCCAGTCAGGTGCAGCGTAATCGGATTATTGTCCATGCCATGATTGCCGTGTAAACGTGCAATTTCACCGGACAACCTCGCACCAATCGATCGGTGGGTATTTTGTATCGGGTAGTAAAATTCTCCACCACTAGAATTTTTGATCGCCGGCATGCAGTCGATCACCATTTGCTCGGCCAATTCGCCCTTGTCATAAGGTTGATTGCGATCATGCAGGCAATACTGGGGCAGTTCAGCCGACAGGCCACCGTCATTCAGAAGCGGCTCCAGATTCAGATTTTGTTGACCGGCTGTAGTGCCTTTGACAACTTCGAGCAGGTCGGTCCTGCCAATCAGTTGTTCGAGCCTGCTAATGCCGAGTGAGGCGAGAATTTCGCGGACTTCCATTGCAACAAAGCGAAAGTAGTTTTTTACCTTTTCCGCGGTACCGGTATAGTGTAATTCTCTCAGTATCGAGTTTTGCGTCGCGACACCGGTCGCACAGTTGTTAAGATGGCAAATACGCAGGTATTTGCAACCCATGGCGATCATCGGGCCGGTACCAAAACCAAAACTCTCCGCACCGAGGATGGCCGCCTTGATCACATCGAGGCCGGTTTTCAGTCCCCCATCGGTCTGGATGCGCACTTTTTCACGCAGCCCATTGGCGCGTAGTACCTGATGTGTTTCGGTGAGCCCCAGTTCCCAGGGAGAACCGGCATATTTAACCGAGGTCAATGGGCTGGCGCCGGTGCCACCGTCGTACCCCGCTATCGTGATTAAATCGGCATAGGCTTTCGCGACACCCGCGGCAATCGTACCAACGCCGGCTTCGGCAACCAGCTTGACCGACACCAGGGCCTTCGGGTTCACCTGTTTGAGGTCAAAAATTAACTGTGCCAGATCTTCGATTGAGTAAATGTCATGATGCGGTGGTGGTGAAATTAAGGTGACCCCGGGTTCCGAATTCCTCAGTCGGGCAATCAACTCATTGACCTTGTTACCCGGTAACTGGCCGCCTTCGCCCGGTTTGGCGCCCTGCGCCACCTTGATCTGTAAAACTTCAGCATTTACCAGGTAGTGGGGTGTGACACCAAAGCGCCCGGAGGCGATTTGCTTTATTTTGGAAACTCGATCGGTCGAAAATCGGGCCGGGTCTTCGCCGCCTTCACCGGAATTAGAACGCCCCCCCAGCTGGTTCATCGCCAGGGCAAGGGTCTCGTGCGCTTCGGGTGATAAGGCGCCGAGCGACATACCCGCTGAATCAAAACGCTGCAGAATGTCATCCGCCGGTTCGACGCTGTCGAGCTCGATTGCCGATTGAGGTTTTAGCCGCAGTAGATCGCGCAATGCGGTCGCGGGACGGTTGTTGACGACATCCGAATACAACTTCCATTCCTGGTAGGATCCACTATTGACTGCTCGTTGCAGGCTGGTGACAACATCTGGATTGTAGGCGTGGTACTCGCCGTCATGGATGTACTTGAGTAATCCGCCCTGTTCTATACCCTTGCGCGGATTCCAGGCAATCTTACTGACCAGTTTCTGATCGTTTTCGATGTTTTCAAAGTTGATACCGTCGATGCGGCAGGTGGTGCCGGCAAAACACAGGTCTACCACTTCCCGGTGCAAACCAACGATCTCGAACAACTGCGCACCCCGATAGCTGGAAATGGTTGATATGCCCATCTTCGAAATTATCTTGTACAGGCCCTTGTTTATTCCGCGCCGATAATTAGAGCCCGTGTTCGGACACTGCAAGTCGGGTAATTCACCAGTGCGGGTCATGCCGACGATACTCGCGTAGGCCAGAAACGGATAGATTGCGGTAGCACCGAATCCCAGCAAAACTGCCATGTGATGTGCATCCCGGGCTGTGCCGGTCTCGATTACTATGTTGGTGTCGCATCGGCCACCAGTGTGGCAGAGGCGATGGTGTACGGCACCGGTGGCCAGTGCTGCATGGATCGGAAGCTGGTTCTTCGAGATATCCTTGTCGCTTAATATCAGGATAACGATGCCACGGCGCGAGGCGCGTTCGGCCAGATCTGCCAGGTCCCTGATCGCCTCTTTCAAACTGGTTTTTTCCGGATTGTAACCGAGTGTAAGCCGGTCATTCGGGAAGCCTTTGTCATGCCAGGAGAGTAGATCGACGTATTTCTGTTCAGACAGAATGGGCGAACTGACTATCAGGCGGTCGGCATGTTCGGCTCTTTCATTAAACAGGTTGTGCTCACGGCCGAAGCAGGTTTCCAGCGACATGACGATTTTTTCTCGTAACGGATCGATCGGTGGGTTGGTGACCTGGGCGAATTGCTGTCTGAAACTGTCGTACAGTGATCGCTGGAATATGGACAGTACCGGCAAGGGTGTGTCATCACCCATCGACCCGGTCGCCTCCTGCGAATCCTGCGCCAGCGGTTTTAGAATCTGATCACGCTCTTCGAAACTAACCTGAAACAGTTTTTCCAGGTGGGTCAGGGATTCGCGATTCATCGCCAGGGCCGAGAAGGGTGAATTGACAGGGTTCGCGCTTAAACGCTTGAGTCTTTCGCGTAACCACATTTCATAAGGGTGCCGGTCCTGTAGCATCTTGTCGATATCTTCCGAAAGCAGTAGTGTGCTGGTCTCGGTATCTACCGCGATCATTTCGCCTGGTTTTAGGCGCCCTTTGGCAATCACATCTTCGGTTCGGTAATCCCAGATACCGATCTCGGACCCGAGGGTGATATGCCGGTCCCGTGTCATTACCCAACGCGCGGGCCGCAGACCATTACGGTCCATCACGCAACAGGCATAACGGCCCTCGGTCAAGACGATGGCGGCAGGGCCATCCCAGGGTTCCATGTGCATCGAATTGTATTCGTAAAAAGCGCTGAGTGCAGAGTCCATATGGTCAACATTTTGCCAGGCGGGTGGTATCAGCAAGCGCATCGCACGAAAAATGTCCATGCCACCAGAAAGTAAAAAATCGAGCATATTGTCCATCGAACTGGAATCTGAGCCGGACATATTGACCAGTGGTTTTATTGCCTCAACATCGGGCAGTAACTCTGATTTAAATTTATATGCCCTGGCGTTGGCCCAGTTACGGTTGCCCTGAATGGTATTGATTTCGCCGTTGTGCGCGAGGTAACGAAACGGTTGCGCAAGCCGCCACTGCGGCCAGGTGTTGGTTGAAAAACGTTGATGAAACACACAAATGGCGCTTTCCATCGATTCATCGTTTAGGTCCTGGTAAAACACCGGCAAATTTGCCGGCATGATCAGGCCTTTGTATGAGAGTACGCTCGATGACATACTTGAGATATAGTAGTAGTCGTTGATGCGAGTATTTTCGAGTGCCTCGTGAGCATGACCTATCGCCCGTCTGGCGAGATAAAGCGATCGATCAAATTCTGCAGTGTTAAGCTTGGCAGGCGCGTTTATGTAGGCATGGTAAATGGCGGGCAGGGATTTTAAAGCTTCCTCACCACAGGCGGAAGGGTCGGTTGGTAGCTCTCGCCAGCCAGCAAAACTCAGGCCCTGATCGGCAATTTTTTGCTCAATAATTTTTTGCGAAATTTCAGTTTCACCCGCGTGAGGGGAAATGAATATGAATGCGACCGCGTAATGCTCGGCGCAATCGATCCCGAGTCCGGCTGCCTTGCTGCGCAGAAATGAATCTGGTTTTTTCAATAACAGGCCACAGCCATCACCCGATTTACCATCTGCTGCGATCGCCCCCCGGTGAGTCAACCGGGTCAGGGCCGCAATTGAGGTTTTGATCAGCCAATGACTCGGTTTGTCGTCGATATTGGCGATCAGGCCAAAGCCGCAGCCATCCTTTTCGAAACTGGGATTATACAGGCCTTTAAGTTGGGTATTTGGGTTCATGGTTCGGGCTAGGCCTCGCTGAGGGTCTGCTCGAGCAAGTCAGGTTGATAATCGGAAGTAACGATAGCTTCGCCGAGACTTTTGAGCAGAACCAGCCTGATCGTGCCGTTTATGGTTTTTTTGTCAATTGCCATAGCGCGCATGTATTTCCCCACGCTCATTTCGGCGGGTGACCTGACCGGAAGGTTTGAGTCTTCGAGTAGTTTGATGGTGCGTTGTTTAACGCTCTCGTCGATCCACTGCTGGCGTAACGACAGATCCGCTGCCATGACCATACCGGCAGCAACGGCCTCACCATGTAACCAGTTGCCATAACCCATTGAAGCTTCGATCGCATGTCCGAAGGTATGACCCAGATTCAATATGGCACGGATACCCAATTCGCGTTCGTCGAGTGCGACGATCTCAGCTTTGATGGTGCAGGAAACCAGGATGGCCTGGCAGAGTGAAGAGTAATCGCGGCTATTCAGTTTTTCGATATTGTGTTCCAGCCAGTTGAAAAAATCCGCGTCATATATCAGGCCATATTTAATCACCTCGGCGAGGCCGGCACTGAGCTCCCGGGAGGGCAGGGTATCGAGTGTAGAGGTATCGGCAATCACGCATTTGGGTTGGTAAAAAGCACCGATCATATTTTTACCGAGCGGGTGATTGACACCAGTTTTGCCACCAACCGAGGAATCAACCTGGGATAACAGCGTGGTTGGAATTTGAA